>CALDQY010000037.1 GCA_937911445.1 uncultured Rhodobiaceae bacterium
GTTCCAATCCGGATTGATTCCCAAGTCGTCAAGAACGAGTTTACTGCTGATTCGGGCACTTTCAAAGATAACCGGAAGGCCTGAGCCAGGGTGTGTTCCTCCCCCAACGAGGTACATGTTCTTGACATCCTCGAATCGGTTTCGTGGCCGTCGCCAAAGCATCTGGTCGAGGCCGTGAGCCAGGTTGAATACTGCACCACGGTAGCAGTGGTCTCCCCAGTCGTCAGGGGTTATGACCATCTCTGTGACAATGTGGTCACGGATGTTTTCGTAACCGAGTTTGGTCTCAATCTGATCGAGGATTCGCTCACGGAATTTGCTCGTTTCTTTTGACCAGTCGATGTTCTCAGTTTGATGAGAAACAGGAACGAGGACATACACTGTTGCACAGCCTTCCGGAGCGAGACCTGGGTCGGTAACACATGCATTTTGAACGTAGACCGATGGGTCGTCCCACGAGAGACGGTGATGCTTTTCGATGTCTTCCAAATTCCCAACATAGTCCTTGGAAGCGTAGATTTGGTGATGTGGCAAGTCATAGGTTCGGTCAACACCAAGGTAGAGCATGAATGTCGAACAGGAATACTTCTTCGATTCAAGTTTCTTATCCGTCCATCGCTTCCTTGCTTTGTTTGGAACAATGCTGGTCATTGCGTTGGCAAAGTCGGCGTTGACAATAACACGGTCTGCCATGAGCGTGCCCTTCTCCGTGCGAACGCCGACAGCGGTTTTGCCATCCATGATGACTTCTTCAACAGCTTCGCCAAGTCGGAACTTTACGCCCATTTCTTCAGCGATTTCAGCCATACGGACTGGTACGGAACCAAGTCCCCCGGTAGGATGGAAGATACCGTATTCATATTCGAGGAAGGCGAGAATGGTGAAGAGACTTGGGCAGTTGAATGGAGACATTCCGAGGTACTTTGTTTGGAACGACATTGCAAGCATCAGTCGGTCATCGTCGAACAAACGCATCAAATCGTTGGCGACAGATCGGGTTGGTCGCAAGACGGTTGCTGCTCGCATGACGCGTTTGGAGAAAATGTCAGTCGGACCGTTCCATGGCTCTTGCAAACAAGCCTTAGCACGGTGGAGTTTCTTGCGGTTGTCTTCGACATAGCGAACAAAGGCATTTGCATCCTTTTCGCCAGAGAGAACGGCGATTCGGTCACGCATGACATCGAGATCACTTGTGCAATCCAGTTCGCCACCTTGTCCGAAAATAAGTCGATAGTTGAGATCGAGTTGGTTGAGTTTCAGTTCTTTGTGGGCATCCTTGCCGATGGCTTGGAAAATCTCTTCGATAACTTCTGTGTAATGGAAGAAGGTTGGTCCAAGGTCGAATTTAAATCCGTCTTGCTCAATGATCTTTGTTCGGCCACCAACCCTGCTGGAGCGCTCGACGACTGTAACATTGACACCTGCCTTTGCGAGAAGAAGTGATGCAGCAAGTCCACCGGGTCCTGCTCCGACGATGACGATGTGTTGAGAATTGGGCGTAGGCATAGTAAGAAATCATCGTTCATCCACATATAAAGCGGCGTTTTACACCAGTTAATCCGAAGGGTTTGGATTGCTTTCCCAAAAGGCGGACTTCGCAGGTGTTGAGGGGCTTTTTGTATCGGCTGCGTAAGGCAATTCAACGATTGATGCAAATTCGTCCAAGTACGGGCCCATGGACGATATGAGATCGACTTCAGGATGTCCACGCAGAACCATACCGTCCATGTACATCAACGAGCGAATAATTGGGAAGGCTTCTTCACCAAAGCGACAGCCTGCAAGAACAGCAATTCGTACTGTTTTCATCATTTGTTGAGTGAGACTCACTTCGCTGACGGACTTGCCAACAAAACCAGCATAGGTTTCGTGCATTTCACGCATGTAACGAGCTTTTGCTTCACCCGTCGGAGGTGTATCAGCCATCGTCAACATGGCTTCAAAAGCATCCTCAAGCTCTCCTTTAGCGAGGTAGTAGAAGAACCCAAACAGTGCTGAACGAACGCTTTCAGGTGCGTGTGATATCGCTCCAGTATCAATGAACGTGAACATACCGTCTTCGTTGACCATGGCGTTTCCTGGATGGAGGTCGCCGTGGAAGGTACCGATGCCGAACATGAATGCTCCGTGAATCCGGAACAATTGGAGAAGATCGTCCCATGAGAGATCTTGATTTGAGAGGCGTGATTCGAGTGTTGGTGCCTTGATGTGTTCCATGACCAGAACGTGTTTGTTGGAAAGTTCCGGCCAAACCTTGGGGAACTTCAAAAGAGGCATTGGGAACTGTACTTCCACCTCCCTCGCTTTGCCTTGAAGGAGTTCAGCGCCTTGAATCTCGTTACGTAGATCGAGTTCACGCAAGGTGTAATCCTCAACGTGTTGAAGCAATCCAACAGGGTTACCGACTTTTCTTAGACGTGGGTTGAGAAACAGGCCAATGCGAAGCCAGCGGCGCATGCGAGCGACGTCTTTGCGGAAGGCTTTTTCGAAGTCAGCCTTGATGATTTTGACAACCACTTCGCTTCCATCTTTGAGAACACCACGGTGCACTTGGCCAATGCTCGCTGCTGCAAACGGTTCCTCTTCAAACGATTCGAAGGCATCGAGGAAACCGGATGGTGCACGATCTTCAATTAACTTCATTGAATCTTCTTTGGGAATGGAATTTGCTCTTTGATACAGAGATTGGAGTTGTCGGCACTTCTCCTCAGAGAGCAAATCTGGCCGAAGTGCAAAGATTTGGGTGAGTTTGACAGCGAGAAGACCCATGTCTTGGATTTTATCCAAATCAGCTGGACCATCCTTCGTAATCATACGAATGAATCGGACAAATGTCAGGAGGCGCATAGTAAGAAATTCTCCCTTCCATTTATCAATCGGCGTTTTTCTTCAAGACTGCACGGATGGGGTTTGCGAACATCGCTGGTGTCGTCGTCACCCATTCATGGTAACCATCACGCTCCTGTAAGTCGACCTCAGACATCTTGACGCCACTTACGTAGCGAAGGAGGAGCGTCAAAATCACTGGCCCAATAAGGGCTGGCAATGCATTGCTGCCTCCAACAACGACCGCAAATCCCCCGATGGACCACCATAGAATCGCCTCTCCGAGGTGGTTAGGGTGGCGCGTGATTGAGAACATGCCATCGGTTTTGAGATTTCCAGGTCCATGCAGTTCTCGGAAGCGCTTCAACTCCATGTCGGCTTTGTGTTCAAGCAACAACCCAAGCAGAAAACCAAGTAAGCACATCATCGATAAGATGATTTTTCCAAGTGTCCATTCTACCGCTTCAGCAGGTCCAGGAATGAGGAGGAAAATCGGAAGGGCAATGATGAGAAGGAGAACGCCTTGGAGAACAAAGACTTGTAGGAAACTGATCCACCACCAGTGTCGTCCAGCAGTTTCCCGCATGCGCACGTAGCGAGGATCTTCTCCACGATTCTTGGTTCGCTTGTGCAGCACAAAGCCGAGCCTTAGCCCCCATAGTGTGACGCCCACGAGACACGCAATTGCTGCAACGTTGATTGCTTCTGTCAACAAAAATCGAATCCAAGCAATGAGGACAAAACCCATTCCCCAAAGGACGTCCATAACGGTAACATTACCCGATGAAACGGTCTTGAGCCATGCGATTGTAACGTAAGCAAAGACAGCCAATATGGTGATTTCGTTTGGGCCCATCATGACGATGGTTCTGCAGGCTGTTCTTCATTGTTCATGATGATGTGATAGCGCCAAAGGTCATCTGGCTCGCCTGTACCGTCGTAGCGTCGAACGTTGACGTTCCCATCTTTCGGGAAACGTGTCATCAAAGCACCTTCAATGATACCATCGTCGAGTTCCCACATCGGGAGGACGTCTGGATCCTCACTTGGTGGATGATCGAGACCAACCTGAACGTGGAATACTGGGTCGATGCCGTACTCGAGTCGACCGAGTCCTGCAAACTCCCACCAATCCATCATCTCATCCAAGAATTCAACGTGATTCTCGATGGATCGAAGTGAAAATGCTAGTTCATGTCCAACACGGTTTCCTACTTGTCGAAGCATGCGTGAGAGATCTATGCCGAGTATTTTCAGATTCGATAGACGGCCCTTGGTCAGCTCTTGTCGGGCTTGATTGACTTCAGTACCTGCTGCAAGGAAAGCATCTGGGTCGAACGGTGTGTCGTGTTCGGGTAAGTCGTCCACGCCCAATGCACCAACGAGTGAGTCGAGGAACGAACCCTCGCCGATGGTTAGTCGAAGCGGGTCATGGATTCGTCCTTTGGAGAATCGAGCCTCAGCAACTTCGAATTGAACGGCGTCTTCCCAGATTGTATCGATGAGGTTTTCCTGTGCCTTTGCGAAGGGTTCACTTTCGATGACCAACGCAGCATCTTCTTTACCTCGTCCAACCGGGTTTTCCTCGATGTTCAGGAACTGAACGACGTGGGTACAATCCTGCAAGAATCCTTGCGAGTCAAGGTCGTCAGAGTGTTTGATTTCAATGGAATCGTGGAGTTTCTGGAAGAATCGCGTTGTTCGTCGATCAAGCTGAGCAATGACCTGGACAACAACCCCTTTTTCGGCGACCATGTTGACGGTTTCGAGGGCTTCACTTCGGCAGAGGTGCAGAATTCCGTAGCGTCCAAGTAGAAGAACAAGCCGTTCTTCGGCTTCTTCTGCCATTCGCTCTAGGCGCCGATAGATGTGGCTTCGCTCTTTCAATACAGCAAAACGTGGTTCGTCTCTCTGACGTCGGTTTGCCTCGTAGGAAGCGTTTGCTTCGCTAATTCCTTTGGAGAGCTCATTGAACCCTTCCTCGAGGTTGTCCAGTTGGCGTCGTCGCATCTCGATGATGTGCTGCAGAGCCTCGTCGACTCGAAGACTCGAGAACAACATCGGGCGGTCAGCGGTAGCGGTAACGATGCCCATCTCTTGCAAGCGAGACAGGCTGTTGTACGCATCGAGGCGAGTGGTTTGCAGTTCCTTAGCAAGCTCACTTGCTCGCATGTTTGGGTTGTTGCCGAGGACCATGATGGAGCGAACCTCTCGCTCTGTCAGGCCAGCCTCGTTGAGAAGACTGTCCCACATCAGTCAGATCCTCCGGTAACGGATGAGAGGCTCTTGAGAATTCGAGCGACGTGACGACGTGGACGGAAGAGCCAATCGTAGACGTGATGAATCCGGTTGTCAGGTCCAATGAGGAAGCTCGACTTTGCAGGGAACATCCCAAGGTGAACAGGTACGAGGAATTTGTCTGCGACTGCTCGGTCGGGATCGGCAAGGAGCGGGAATGGAAGTCCGCCTAGTTCCTTCTTGAACTTGGCGTGAGATTCGCTTGTTCCCTCGCCGATACCGATGACTTGACATCCAGCTGAAACAAACAAGTCGTGTTGTTCCTTGAAGGTCAAACAACCACGCTTGCAGGTCGGGGAGCCGTCCTTAGCGTAGAAGAACAATATTCTCCATGAACCATCGAGGCTCGAGCTTTGAAATTCGTTGCCCGCATCGTCTGTGAGCGTGAATTCTGGAGCAACTTCGCCAATCAAATCTTTGCTCACTCGCTTCGCCTCCGCCTGTGTCAGGCGGTCCGCCGTCAAAATGACTTCTCCCATTTGCATCAACCTCAGAGTGGCAAAATGTGACGCATTCGCAAGGCTTTTGTTCGTAAATACTCTCTGTTTTCTGAGCACATGCCAGCCTTGTGTTCGACTCGATCGACGACGTTGATTCCATGCTTCTTGAGTTGCTCGACTTTGTCTGGGTTGTTGGTCATGAGTCGGACACTGTCTACACCTATGTCGGTGAGCATGTGTGCTGCGATGGTGTAGTCACGACCATCCGCTGGTAGGTTGAGCGCAAGGTTCGCATCGAGCGTGTCGAGCCCACGGTCTTGAAGGTTGTAGGCTTGCATTTTGGCAAACAATCCGATGCCACGGCCTTCTTGGCGCAGGTACAACACGATGCCCCGTCCTTCTTTTTGGATGGTCTCCAGGGCACGCTGCAACTGTGGTCCACAGTCGCAACGCAGACTGCCTAGTGCATCGCCGGTGAGGCACTCGGAGTGCACTCGCACGAGCGGAGGGGTTTGGTCGTTCATGTCTCCGAAGTAAATGGCAGCATGCTCAGCGCCATCGCGCGGATCGACGTAAGAGCGAATACGGAATTCACCATACTTCGTTGGCAACTTTGCATCTGCTGGTACGGCATTAAAATTTTGGGCGAATGGGCCTTTCATGGTACATGTTAACGACGTTCTATGTATAAAGGACTGTTTCTGGACAACTGATTTTGTGACGATTTTGTAAACGGTTCTTCAAATACTGGGTCCGCACAAATCTACACGTGACTGGAGACTTTGACATCGGCGTGGCTGCTGCTGTAGTCACAGATTCCAGCATCCTTTTGGTGCAAGAAGCCAAAGGAACGTATGCCGGTTGTTGGGGTCTCCCAAAAGGACATGTTGAACCCAATGAATCCATCGAAAACGCAGTGCTGCGTGAACTTCACGAAGAAACAAACATCACAGGAGACGTTTCTGGATTTATCGGATTGAGAACAACGCAGACCAGACACGGCGTTGGCCTCTTTCTTTGCTACAAAATCTCGGCGATCAATTTCGATGCGAAGCCACAAGAAGATGAAATTTCAGATTTACGGTTTTTTACAGCAGAAGAATTCGACAGCATCGAATGGGTTTCTGCTGCTATGCGAGGATTTGCTGAAGTCGCACTCAAAGACTCATCACTCCCACTCATCGATCTCAGCACCGAATCAAAGAGGCCCTACCAGTTGGTCTTCAGCGATGGTCGCATGACGCTCTCTGAAGAGGTGGTTCAATGATTGACGACCGACGCATTGATGCGAATGATAAGCCGGTCAATCCAGACGGCACTCACATTGTCTACTGGATGACAAGTGCCCGGAGAGCTCGATGGAACTACGCGCTTGACCACGCTATCGAACTGGCCAACGAACACAACGTTCCACTCATCGTCGTTGAGTGCCTCGCACTTGGACACCGATGGGCGAACGACCGAATTCACACGTTTGTTCTTCAAGGAATGATCGACAACAGGAAGTTGTTCGAATCAAGCCCAGTCACATACGTTCCGTATGTTGAAACGAAAAAAGCACAGGCGGGTGGTCTCATGAAGTCGTTCTCGAAAGATGCTGTTGCTGTCGTTATCGACGACTTCCCAACGTACATGCCACGTGATGTCGCCCAACGTGCCAAAAATCTCGCAGATTGCTCCGTTCAGTGCATCGACAGCAACGGAATCATCCCACTCCGAGCTCCAGAACGATCCTTCTCCACGGCCCACTCTTTCAGACGCTACATCCACCAAAACGTCCTCAATTTTGTTTCAACACCACCCTCAGCGAATCCCCTAAACAACCTCACAGACACCGGGGATGGTTCCCACATCGTTACTCAGTGTTTCAAAGATGCAGATGTTCCGAAAACACCTCTTGAGTTCATTTGGCGAGTTTCCGAAGCCTCGCTTGAAGGCAGGGAAGCACTTGCAGTCCTCGATATCGATCATGAAGTTCCACCGGTCGATGACCGTCGAGGAGGTTCCCTCACGGCGCGCACAGAATTGAAGAAATTCATCGAACAACGTCTCGACACATACCACGTCGACCGCAATCATCCTGAACGTGGAGGCGGAAGTGGATTGTCACCTTGGCTCCATTTTGGCCATATTTCGTCGTTCGAAATCGTTCATGAAGTGCTCAATTTTGAGAACTGGAATCCTATGAAAATCACTCCACCGCACAACGGCCGCCGTGCAGGATGGTGGGGAATGAGCGAGGGTGCCGAAGCCTTCCTCGACCAGGTAATCACTTGGAGAGAACTCGGGTTCGTCTATTGCTTTGAACATCCTGACCATACATCCTACGAGACGCTGCCTGAATGGGCAAAAAACACACTCCAAGAGCACGCCAACGACGAACGGCCATACATCTACACCTTCGAGCAGCTGGAGCGTGGCGAAACGCACGATCCCCTTTGGAATGCGGCTCAACATCAACTCCGAAAGGAAGGCATCATCCACAACTACCTGCGAATGCTCTGGGGCAAGAAAGTGCTGGAATGGTGCCCAGACCCTGAAACTGCATGCGATTGGCTGATTCGCCTGAACGATCGATGGGCACTCGATGGCCGTGATCCAAATTCCTACACAGGAATATTCTGGATTTTCGGTCGATTCGACCGTGGTTGGTTTGAACGTGCCGTATTTGGAAAGGTTCGGTACATGACATCAGCTTCAACCCAGCGCAAGTTCAAAACTGAGGATTATATAAGAAAATACGCAGATTCCTAACATTAGGTGAAGCGCATGCCGATTTTTGAACACAATGCGACGTTTCCATTTTCTCGACAGACTGTATGGAACTGGCATGCTCGTCCGGGTGCAGTACGCCGAATTATGCCGGACTGGGAAGGCATTCGTCCCGTACAAGTTGGAGGAATTACCGATGGTGCAGTTACTGAGTTTCGAATGAGCATAGGTATCGTGCCACAACGGTGGGTTGCCAAACATCACAGCTACATTGAGGGTGAACAATTCTGTGATGATTCAATCAAAGGACCATTCGCTCGTTGGAACCACGTTCACAAGTTTGTCGATGGTGGAGAACAAGAGATGACCATCGAGGACAAGATCGATTGGAAACTACCGTTTCATTTCTTTTCGAGAATTGGTGCTCCAATCATGGTCATGCCTCGGGTTCGCACGATGTTCAAACATCGAACACGAAGGATTCTTGCGGACCTTACGCGTCAACAGATGTTCAAGGATGCACCTCGGCGTCGTATTCTCATCAGTGGTTCGACTGGATTGATTGGAACACAGTTGGGTGCTTTCCTCGAAACGGATGGGCATGACGTCCATCGTCTTCTTCGTACGTCGACGAAGTTGCATGCAGATCAGAATCCTGACAACATCGTCCGTTGGAACGACCAAACCGGTGAAATCCTTGAAGGCTCTCTGGAAGGATTCGATGTCGTCATTCACTTAGCAGGTGCGGGAATTGGTGACAAGCGCTGGAGTAAGAAGAGAAAGAATTTGATTGCTCAAAGCCGTTCCATTCCAACAGAAAATCTCTCGAAAGCCCTTGCTGCACTTGAATCACCTCCGGGCGTGTTTATGTGCGCTTCTGCAGTCGGTTTTTACGATAACAGAGGCGATGAAGAGCTGGATGAAACAAGCAGCATTGGCGATGGTTTCCTTTCCAAAATTTGCAAGCAGTGGGAGGATGCAACGATTCCTGCTTCGAGTGCTGGAATCCGCACCATTCTCATGCGAACAGGCATCGTTACAACAGCTGCTGGGGGTATGCTCAAACAGATTCTACCAATCGCCAAGATAGGTGCACTTGGTCCGATTGGAGGAGGAAAGCAATGGCAATCTTGGATTTCTCTCGACGATCAAATCTATGCCATGCATCATTTGATGAACCAAGCAGATGCAGAAGGCGTCTACAATCTGACAGCTCCTAACCCAGTGACACAGAAGGGATTTGCCAAGACACTTGGTAAGGTTCTACGCCGGCCTGCATTTGCTCCTGCACCCGGTTTTGTCATGAAAATCCTGTTTGGAGAGATGGGTAAATCACTGATATTGGACGGGCAAAAAGTCCATCCGAAACGACTGTTAGAATCTGGATATAGATTCGAACATGAAACCCTTGAACCAGCCCTCCGTGATGCGTTAGGACGATTCAACTCATCGTCGCGCTCTTCTTAACCCGCATGTGTTATGGCCAAACATGCTCGGGCGTAGCATCGCTATTGGCATGTTTGCCCTCATGGTGCTCTCCATGGTGCCATCGGTACATGCCGACGATACGCAGGCTTCCTCAAATCTGCTTACCGATGGCGTTTCATCCAACGGTTATGTGTGTGATCCAGACGGATGCTCGCCCAACGATGGAACGGATTGGTGGCGCATCTATGCCTACAAAGGCGACATCGTTAGTATCGCCTTCTCAGGTTCAATGAGCAACGCGGCTTGGTGGTGTCCAGGCGATGGGTGGGAAGGTGATTACTCGATGCACGATGAATCAGGTTCTCAAGTTGCAACCATGGGACGCAGCGATGACAACCCATCTGGAACGTTGTCGAAAACCATGTCCCAAGCAGGATATGTTTATGTCAAAATCAAGGGAAAAAATTCCTGGTGCAACGATGGATTCGATTACACGCTTCTTGCCTCCATTGACAAGACCGACCGCGACACCGATGAGGATGGCTTCGTTGACTCCGATGATGATTGCGATTTGATTGTCGGTACGTCAACAAACGACCGACAAGGCTGTATCGATACCGATTCAGACGGTTGGTCCGATACCGATGCAGGATGGGACGTACAGAATGGTGCAGATGCTTTCGAAAACGATGCAACACAATGGCGTGACCGTGATTTTGACGGTTATGGCGATAACATCCTCGGTAACCAACCTGACCACTGTCCAGACAGCCGTGGATACTCAACTTCAGACCGATATGGTTGCATTGATTCTGACGGCGATTCCTATTCCGATGCTGACCCTGGTGGCCTCAATGGGCTTGAGCCGTGGTATGCTCATCCAAACGGTTTAGCCGATGCATTCCCGCTTGAGGTAACACAGTGGCAGGATACGGACGGAGACGGTTACGGCGACAACTGGGAAGATCCGTTGTGGAACCAAACCCACTTGGCGTGGGGAATCGGCCAGTGGCTTGAAACTGCACACCAACCTGATGCATGCCCGTTCATCCTTGGTGTCTCATTTGCCGATCGATACGGTTGCCCTGATGCCGATGGAGATGCATGGTCCGACCCTGGTGAGAATTGGACCGCAGCCGATGGTGCTGATGCGTTCCCATTCGAGCCGACGCAATGGCGAGACCGAGATTTCGATGGATACGGTGACAACCAATCAGAAGGTGCCAATCTAATCGATGATTTCCCAGATAATCCAACTCAATTCCGCGATAGTGACTTTGATGGATGGGGCGATAACCAAACCTATGGAGCCACACAAATCGATGATTTCCCGATGATACCGAGTCAGTATCGAGATAGTGATGGTGACGGATACGGTGACAATCTCACTGGATTTGAAGGCGATGTCTGTATGAACTCCAACGCAGAAGAAGTTGAAAGTGGCTGGATATCTCGTTTCGACAGACTCGGTTGTCGTGATGTCGACAAGGATGGATATTCCGATCCAACCGATGATTGGATTGCACACCCACAAGGGTTTGCTGATGCCTTCTCGGACGATGCTTCACAGTGGCATGATACCGACAATGACGGCTTTGGAGATAACATGGAATATTTCGATGGTCAAGCATGGCGCCTTGCCTACCGTGGTGATGGATGCAAGACCACCTTTGGACTCTCGACGTTCGATCGATGGGGCTGCCCAGATTTCGATGAAGATGGCTGGTCCGATCCCACACCGTACTGGCTCGCCAGTCCGGGTGGTACAGCGGATGCTTGGCCAGAAGATCCAACCCAATGGCATGACCGAGATGGTGATGGTCGAGGGGACAATCCATCAGGCACAACCGCTGATGTTTGCCCATCTCAACCAGGAACCTCAGTTGGTCCAAGCTCTGGAGGCGACCGCTGGGGTTGCCCTGACACAGATGGTGATGGTTGGTCGAATCTTGGCGATGCATTCATTCATGAACCAACACAATGGCGAGATACGGACGGTGACGGCTACGGTGACGAAGCCGATGGAAACGAGGCAGATGCATGTCCAACGATTCGCGGAACCTCGATTCTCGATCGATTGGGTTGCCGAGATACCGATGGTGATGGCTGGTCTGACCCAACCGATGGCTGGGACGCTCATCCATTTGGTTCAGCGGACGCCTTCCCGACTGAAGCCCTGCAATGGAAGGACAGCGATGGCGATGGATTTGGTGATGTACCTCTGGGTGCTCTACGGGATGACTGTCCTGAAGAGTTCGGAACATCGACGCGAGACGTACAAGGGTGCGAGGACAACAACGGCGATGGTTGGTCGAATGAATACGGTGAATGGAAGGCTGCCCTTGCCATCATGGGTGAGGACCCTGCAGCATCATGGTTGACGTATCTCATTGTTGGTGTTTCATTCATTCTCGGAGCTTCTGCAGCACTTGTTGCTCGTACCATGCGTTCAGAAGATGAGAAAACCTTGACAGAGGATTTGCTAGCAGCTCATGATACGTCTGAACTTATTGCATCATCCACTTCTACTGAGATGGCATTGCCAGAATTGGCAATACCTCTTCCTCCTCCTCCAGGAGGTGAAAACGATGCGTAGGATGGCCACAATCATGGTTCTGCTGTTCGTTGTACCAATGCTCAGTCTTGGACAGGTCAGTGCAGAGGCGGACCTTGGACTTGAAGAAGCGGGAATAACGATGGTCGCCCTTCGCAACGATACACTTGATTTGGATCAAGACGGTGACATCGATGCCGTACGGGTCGTTGTTATTCTCAACTCAACCATCGAGTCGACCATCGTTGACGTTCGTCTTATTGCTACTCACAACGATAGAGAAGTCATTGAGTCGACAACCATCGAGATTGTTGGTCAGTCAAATGTTAGTCTAACGTACGATGCTTGGTCACGAGGTTCTCACGACCTTGCTCTCGGATTTTACGATATGAACGGCGTTGAGATTTCGACAATCTCTCTGCCAAGTTACGAGATGGTCCCTGCGCTTCAGACGCCGATGATTTCGCTCCAGTTCACTGGACAGAGCAATTTGCAGACCGGTTCGAATTGTGAAATTAATCGGTTGTTTATGGATGAAACAGGACCGAGATACGGTGCACTAGGAACTCTCACTTTCACTGGTGCACCATTCATTGTACTCGACAATGCAACAAGCATCGATTGCTCCTCTTGGCCAGCAGGTCAATACACACTTCGTGAAACCTATCGCAATGAACTTGGCCAAACCGCTGAAGCTTCACTGAATCTTACGATTGAAAATCGACCTGCTCCTACCTTCGAACTCGTGGTGACAGGCGATGGTTTGTCCACGGACAGATCGTGCTTGATCGCCATACAACCGACAAATTCCAACGAGGATTTCACTCCATACATCAAGGAATGGGACGTCTCGACAACATCGACCTTGACCGATGGGCCAGTGTACGATTGTTCGGCACTTCCTGCAGGCGTTCATCTCGTTGTTCTCAAAGTGACCAACCTCGAGAACATCGCGAGCACGCAAGCCGTAAACATCGTTCGTCTTCCGGCTGCTGAACTCACTCCAGAAGAACAAGAAGCTTTGCCGAGCCAATCCTTTGGGGATGAAACACCAACCGAGGAAGTTGGTTGGTATACGATAGCCGTTCTCGGTTTCATCGTCGCAATCGTCGTGTTCGTAATGCTTGTTCGAATACGAGAAGACGACGAGTTGCTGACCTTGCCTGAACTTGGTCCAGCACCCCAAATCCTCAATGATGGTTCTCCAGATCCTCAAGGTTTGCCAACCGTCCTTGACGATGAGGGTCAACTTTGGAGAAAACATCCAGATGGTTCCCTCGATTGGTGGGATTCAAGCTACAACATTTGGCAACGCTGGTGAAACGATGGCGGACTGGATACTGTATCTTCTCCTTGGTTTAGGCAGTTTTATTGGATTGCTCATCCTCAACGGTGTTCGAATCTGGTGGACGCGTGTCCGCCCTCGACAACCCAAGTTGCACGCAGACTGGGCTGCAGATTGTGAACTTACGACCAGTGCTGTATTCAACGATTCGATGATTACATTCCGAAACGTTCGCGACTTTCACTGGCGAACGACGAGAGATCGAGATGAAAAGTGGGCGGATGAAGTCACAGTTGATTCAACCAAAGTCAAGCACATCTGGTTCGTTGTTGACCAATTCCACGCCTTTCGAGGTATGTCGCATACGTATCTGACGTTCGAATTCTTCGATGGAACGTGCCTTTCCTTTTCGTTTGAAACTCGACGCGAGCGTGGCAAGAAGTACCATCCGTGGACTGGATTATGGCGCTCGTATGAACTCTATCTTCTCGTCGGTTTTGAACGCGATGTGACCCAACTTCGAACGCACGGCCGTAGCAATATCGTCTCGATGTATCGTGTCATTACACCACCCGATAAGGAACGACAGATGATTGTTCAAATGACGCATCGATTGAATCAACTCGCAACACGGCCTGAATTCTATCATACACTGTTCAAGACCTGCAACACATCCATCGTCAATGCAGTGAATGCTGTAACTCCAGGCCGTATTCCATTTCTTTGGCGCAACTTCCTACCAGGATACACCCCCAAGGCTGCCCTGAAGTTGAATCTCATCGAAGATTGGGGCGGACTGGAGGCGACGATGAAGAAGGCAAGAGTCGACCGATACGCCCAAGATTGGGATGGGGAAAGCGATTACAGTGCTTTCATTCGAGGCGCATTACCGCCATCACCTCATGATGAGCAATAGCAGGTCACCTGATTCCACTGAAACGGTGATTGAGCGTCCAGTAGCTTTGTTCGAGATACCTCTTGTTCCAGTTGTCAATGATTCGTTGTTAAGTGAAAATTGGCAACCTTTGATCGTGGCACCAGTAACCTTTCCAAACGGGATCAAACTGATGATTGAATTTGGCTCTGTCTCGATGTTGGTTGGAGTTTGAGTAACTCGTCGAGCGTGCCAGCCATCGAGAAGAATTGTAGCATTGCTGTTGCATTCAAACAAGGCTGAGTAAGCAGCAAGGTGATGATCGTAGCGTCCAATTTCAACACCGATGATGTCAACTTCCGAATCTGGATACGTTCTCTGAACCCATTCCAATCCTTTGGAGATATCACTGCTCTGTTGGTCGGGCGTGTGTACGATGGTAATGCCGGACGCTTTGCACTGCTCAAGAACCGATGCAGAAACACTGTCAAGATCGCCCAGAAGGACATCCGGAAACATGTTGCTTCCAATCAATCGGTTTGCAGCACCGTCGAGTGCGACGACCACTCGATACGTGCCAACAGTTTCAACATCGAATTGTTTTGGCCATTCACCATTTGCAACGATGAGCACCTTGGACATGAAGTTCCTACTTCAAGGCCATTCTTGACCTCATGGGTCACTTTGAATGAACCAAAAAATGAATCGAATGCAGACAATGGTTTAGAACGTTGAGTGTTCTAAGTATTTTATGCGCAGGGAGCGGACGCTTTGTGAATCGGTCCTTTCGTTTGGACTCGTCCTACTTCTGCTGGTTCAATTGATGGCTCCACTCGGTATCCAAACGGCGACCGAAGAGACAATTCTATCCGAAACGAACCTTGTCGATTTGACACTCCCAAGCAACCTTGAGCACGGACACGACCTTGCTGGTCAAACCATCGATGTGGAAGGTATGACCGAGTTGTTGGTTCGCTCGGATTCATCCATCGATATGTGGATGAGCAACGTTCTCGTAGAAGGAACGATCAGCAACTTGAGTACACCCAGCGTTTACTTGGCAGAAAACGGTTCGAGTTATTTCTGCTGGATGAACGACCTTGGTGAAGTTCGTATGGGTATCTACACGGCTGCAGGCATCTTTTCACATTCACTCATCGATACGGTTAGTACCGCCAACGGACTTATCGGATGTTCCGTTGTTGCTGATGAATCCTACCGTCCACTGGCTTTGTTCGGAGATGGAGCCAACCTCAAGATGGCTCGCATGGCCTTCGAGGGACAAGTCTACACAACGGATACGTGGCTTAAGCGGACCATTGTGGAAGACCTATTCCCTGAATCAATGACCCTTCGACTCACAGAAGACGGTAATGAATTCGCCGTTGTTCGAACCTCTTCAGGGGAATTATGGCAGGTCAACAACAGTGGATTGCGCTGGTATCACAGTCTTCTTGACATAGGCCCAGTAGGTGACGAAATCGAATTGAAGATGGATCAAAATGGCGTAGCAAACATCGCTTACACCCGTTCAGGCGAAGCCGTTCGTCTGCAGGTTGATGGTGATACACGCACGGAACAGATCCTCGCTCGCGACCCAAGCGTTCATTCAGCGATTGGGCTCGATCTTGATTTGAACGGTCTTGCTCAAGTTGCAACGACATCGTTCGATTCCACGCAAACTGAACTTTCGATTTTCAAGAGTCTTGAAGACCAATCCACTGGACGACTCTCGAGCGAGTCAATGAATGTGCATCAACTCTATCCGGACGTCGAAGAGGGGGCTGCAGGATTTGGCGACCTCAATGGAGACGGATTTGATGATGTCGTGTTCACCCAGCCCACCGCATCCGACAGTGGTTTGGTCAACAACGGTCGCGTCACTGTTCTCTTTGGTGGAAACGAGAGTTTTGATTCCTCAGCACCTGTTGTACTGAGCGGTACTCAGACATCTGAGTTGTATGGTAGCGCTATCGCAATAGGGTCGTACCTCGGAAATGGAATGACACAGCTTGTCCTCTCATCGCCTGGTTTTGACAACACAAGCAGAGTTGGTGAACAAAATCATGGACGTGTATCGATGTATGAGTGGAATCAAACACAGTTCGACGTTGTTTGGAGTGTAGCAGGAAACCACGAAGAAATGCTTGGCACAGATGTCTCACACATCAATGACCTCAATGGTGACGGCTATGACGATGTTATCGCACTCCAAGGCAACTGGAGCGATGGCAGTTCAACTGGCCGATTGTCTGTGTTTGAAGGCTCCTCGGATGGACTGTCGTTGTCGCACAACATTACTGCAAACACCACAGGGCCGTTCTTCGGACGTTCGATATCAAGCGGAGGTGACCTCAATGGGGATGGTTACGGTGACGTTGTCGTTTCAAATTCAGGAACTGAAGACTCGCCAGTTGGCTACTCTGCTATCGAGCTCTTTTACGGATCTGCTGATGGACTCTCATCAAGTTCTGACAAGAGCATCCAACGCTTGGCTACGGGACAATTGTTCGGAACCGTTGTCGAAATTATTGATGATATCAACAACGATGGAATGGATGAATTGCTCGTTCAAGAATTCTCTCCTACTGGAGCTCCATTGTACAGCGGTACCGTTCACATGTTCATGGGCAACACCTCTGAGAACTTCTCCGAAACCCCTGACTGGACCAGTCAAGGCGAGGGCAACGAACGCTTCGGCTGGATGTTTGCTCCTGCTGGTGACGTGAACGACGATGGTTATGCCGACACATTCATCGGTTCAGGGACAAGTTTCACGCCATCTGGTCAGATCAATTTGTATCTTGGATCAGCAGATGGGTTCGTATCAGCCGTTGAAACCATACGAACGGGAACTCCAACGGACCATCTTGGTCTTGTAACGCTAGGAGGTTTTGATTCAAATGCAGACGGTGCAATCGAATTCGTGTATTCGACACGTAACGCAACCCGAGGAACTGCCTATGGTGTCGATATGATTACCGTCAGCAAGCAGGATTTCGATACAAGCCAATTCACGTTCCAAGGTGAGATGTCAGGACTCAAATTGACCACATCAAACCGTGGTGAGACTTCCATGATGTTCTCCCTCAATACTTCATCAACGCATTCCATGATTCATCTTGAGCATGTAGATGACGGATCTCCGGGTGGCTCATGGGTCACTGAGACGTTAGCCACGGACGCCATGCCGTTCCAATTCCAGTTCGATGTCTCTGCTTCAGGCCAACCCAGACTGGTCGTTCTCGACGATGTGAGCGGATACACGTACCACACGACCACATCATGGACTTCTCTGCATCAAGAGATTCGTACGTTCAACGACTTTGGGACGTATCCCGCCTCATCCATCGATGGGAACGGTGATTTGCACATGGTCTATTCCCACCCAACCATCGAGAAGATGTACTATACTACAGAAACTGAATCTGGTTGGTCTAATAGTGAGATTCTCTCAAATGCGAACCTTTCCTCTGCACCATCCTTATGGTTCGATGGTGCAGATATGCACATACTCTACCGAGATTCAAGCCTTGATCGACTCGAGCGAGTGACCAAGTCAGGAAGTACGTGGTCAACAGCCACAGAACTTGGAAGCGGTGAGGCAGTGGGTATTGAGCACGTTGCACTGCAGGTCCCATCAGGCCCTACACTGGTCGCAACAACCGTCAACAACTCGAGTGTTCACGAATTGCAGATTCTTGACATCGATAACGATGTTTCAACCCCGCTTACAAACCTCAGTGACGGAGCATCACAATTGGCTATGTGCATCGATATGAGCAACACTGTTGTCCTGCTCTCCCTCGATTCGAATGGCATTTTGGTCATGCACGAGCGAAATGCAACAACGGGGGCATGGTCCAACGTTTCCATGCAACAACTCAACCCTTCAACTGCAAACGACCTCTCATGCACGCAGCACGGATCTTCCCTCCTCTTCGCAGTTCAATCCGCAACGGATGCCTTGTACGAACGAAACAGTACGGGTCATTGGTCCTCATTCGGTGGCCAACCCTTGTCACAGGCTGGCGGAGCATGGAGTCTCGTATCGAATGGACCAGGGGTCCTCCTGATGACAACAACGCCATCATCGGACACGTTGCGAGTTAACACCCTTCACCTTGATGGACGAAGCGAGGACCGTTCCGTTTGGTCTTCTCACGAAATGAAGAACGTGTTCACAAATGCCAACCTCTCCAGTTCTGTTGATTCAAACGGTACAATTGTGGTTGGTTACTATGATGCACTCGATTTGGATGTTGAAATGCTGCGATTCTATGCAGACGCTGACCGCGACCTCGTCTTCGATCGCATTGATGCCATGCCGAACCTCGGAGAACAATGGGAAGATGCCGACATGGATGGATTCGGTGATAACCCAACGGGCCCACTCTCGGACGATTGCCCTGCTGCATCAGGAATCTCGTACTTCTTTGTTCAAGGCTGTGATGACTATGAGCACGATGGCTTCGCAGACGACATCGATGGGTGCGACACCAACAAAGGTCGTTCCGTCTTTGACCGATTCGGATGCCCAGATTACGATGAGGACGGTTGGTCGAACAACGATGGTACTTGGGTGAATGGGGACCGTTTCCAACAGAATTGGAAGCAAGCAAAAGACTCAGATGGAGACGGTGTCGGTGACAACTACGGTGTTGACTGTTGTGATGCTATCTTTGGATTATCTGGTGCAGTCGAGACCAGTCCGGGTGATAAATTCCCATACAATCCAAGGCAATACAAGGACTTCGATGGTGATGGATTTGGTGACAACGAGTCCGATACGCTAACCGGTGATTTCTGTCCGTGGGACTACGGTACTTCCTATCGAGACCGCAACGGTTGTCCTGATTCAGATGGTGATGGAGCGAGCGACGCAAACAACATCGGTGGAATCAATTGGGGTATCGACCAAGGGGCCGACAAGTGGCCAGATGATCCAACTCAGTGGGCTGATACGGACGGTGACGGGTACGGAGACAACGGAACCATCGGCGCAACCAATCCGGATTTCTTCCCGTACAATATTGCAGCAGCGGATGACAACGATAGCGATGGTTATCCTGACCGATGGACCTCATCGTACAATGGTTCCAACGGTCAAGGGCTTGTCCTCGACGGATGTCCTGGCGTGTATGGAACATCCATCAACCCAACTCCGGGCTGTCCTGATAGTGACGACGATGGGTGGGCCAATACCGATGATGATTTCCCACTCGATCCTACACAATTCCTCGATTACGATGGCGATGGATTTGGTGACAATGCTACCGGAAACAACGCCGATGAATGTCCATTCCAGTTCGGTGTTGCAGATGGTACGGATGGCGTTGGCTGTCCTTTGGTCAACACCGATGACGACGACGGTGATGGCGTCTATGATGACGTTGACTCGTGTCCAGGAACGTCCGTGTTTGAAACGGTCGATGCCAACGGTTGCGCTGATTCACAGCTTGATGATGATTCGGATGGTGTCTCAAACGCAGACGATGTTTGTCCAGAAACAAGCACTGGCTCTACGGTTGACTCGGATGGTTGCAGTGATGAGCAACTTGTGCAAGACAGTGATGGTGATGGTGTCTATGACATTGATGACCTTTGCCCGGATTCAACCTTGACGGTTGATGTAGACGGCTGCGACGAAAACCAGCGTGATTCGGATGGTGATGGCGTGAGCGATGGCTCTGATGACTGTCCAGATACAGAGGCAGGATTCCCTGTTGATTCGGACGGCTGCATCGACGAGGATGCTCTCGACCAAGATCTTGATGGCGATGGCTATCTTGGCGATTACACGTTTGATATAGACTCTGAAACAGGACTCCGTATCAATGAACAGGGTGACGCTTTCCCACTCGATGGGACGCAATGGGCTGACCAAGACGGTGATGGATTTGGAGACAATCCACTCGGAAACGATGCAGATTTCTGTCCGACTGAAACTGGAACCTCCTATCTCGATACGCTCGAGATTGGTTGTGAAGATGATGGGGATGGTTGGGCTGACAACTGGGGTCGAGACAAGTTCCCAGGCGATGCAACGCAGTGGGATGACTCGGATGGTGATGGTTATGGTGACAACTGGGGCAATCCTACCTGGAACGCTTCAAGGGATTCAGAATGGCCTGGAATCTTCGTTGAGGGCGCCACATCACCGGACAAGTGTCCAAACTCCCCAACGACCAACGTAGATGATGAGGGTTGCTCAAAGAGTGAGCGAGACACCGATCAAGATGGTGTCAATGATCTTCTTGACAACTGTCCAGAACAACCGAAAGGACCTGATGGCTACGATGATGGATGTCCACTGCCCGTTTCGGAAACCGATGATGGAGAGACGATGATTCTTGGAATGACATTGCCTGTGTTTGGTGGCGTTCTTGCTGGAGGAATCGTTGGCTTGCTTCTCTTGATCATGGTGATTGGGCGACTTCGAAACCGTGGTTATGACTTCGATGATGACGATGATGACGACGATTTCTTTGATGATGACGACGATGATGACGATTTCTTCTCTTCGTTCCAAAGCAAACCAATGCCAAGCCGTTCGATGCCTGCACCTCGAAGTCAACCTTCCTCCGGAGGCCCTTCTGGAGGGCCACCTCCATCTAGAGGCCCCTCAGGACCCAAGCGAGGGCCACCTGGGGGCCCACGAGCCCCTTCCTCTGGTCCATCTGGTCGAGGACCGCCTGCAAAGGCACAGCCCGCTCCTGCATCCAAACCTGCTCGCAGAACGCCTGTTTCCAAGACGAACGAACCCGATTCGAGCGAGGGCGCAGCTCCTCAAAAGAAGGTTCGACGTGCACGAATTGAAGTCGACATGTCGCTCTTCGAAGACTGGCAAGCCGACGATCGTGATGCTGCTGTTGAATGGGTGGTTGGTGAACTTGGTGAGGGTGAGCAAGAGCGTACCCTCTTGATGCAACTGCAAGGGACAGGTTGGTCTGCTCAACAATCCAGAGCCATCTATGACATGGCTCGAAACCAACAATAGAGCATTAACAGCAACCTCAAAAACAACACGTGATTGGCGGAAATAGGAGGAAGAGAAATGTCTGAAGGCGTACCAGAAGGAGCATCTCTTCCTGATGGTATTCAGGTCGATGATACAGCGGCTTACTTCGGTGTTGTCGATTCATCGGATGTCCTTCAGCAAATGATGTCGATGGATTCGAAGCAGGCACTGTCAAAGGCGCTTGAACACTTGGCTGACATCATTCTTCGTCCAGGTGAATTCGATTTTGAGGCTGCAAGCGAACGGTTGCAGTGCGAAGGTGGAGAGATTTACTTCTTGATTTTTGGACATCTGAATCTCATGGCACTCCCTGACCCTTTACTCCAATTTGCAGGTCAACCTGATTCGACAGGCGCAGCGAATACAGCACACCCACTCGCTACGGGAGATGTCGTCCAAGCTCTCACGCCCTTGTTTGACCCAATGCAGTTCCTGAAAATCCTCGCCATTGCTCATGCGACGGGTGGAACCACAGAGGTCGAGCGATACTTGCAATCGATTGAATCCATTATGGCAGCACCTTCGGGCAATGTAGAGAAGATGCAGACGATGGCTGAAGAGCTCAAATCCTCACTTGATGTTGCAGGACATGCACTCCCAATGGCGCTTTTTGCAAGCGATCAGGCACAACCTGCTGAGATCGAGATGGGCACAATCATTGAGCGGAGAGAGCCTGCACCTGCTCCGGCCGAACCAGAACCTGAAGTCATCTCAGAACCAGAACCAACACCAGAGGTTGTTGCTTCCCAACCTGAGGTTGAATCGGTACCTCTGCCAACAGAGTCCGTTCCTCTTCCATCTGTCGATTCGGTTCCACTACCAAGCCAAGATGATCCAGTTGAGGAAACTGGATTCAAGAACGAAGTCGAGGTTGATCATGCAGCTCAGGACGCCTTTGCAGGTGCATTTGGCTCCCAACTTGTACCTGAACCCGAGGTTGTTCCAGAACCTGTTGAAGAAGTCGTTCCTGAGCCTGTTGAGCCTGTTGAGCCTGTTGTTAGCGAACCAGGACCCGTGGTCGAAGAACAGCCAGAGGAGGAATGGGTCAGTGATGCTGAACGTTTCATTGCTGCGGATGTTGATGATTCGGGTAGTCTCTCAGTCGAAGAACTTGCAGTTGCTGCGAACGTAACCATCGAGGAAGCCAAAGAGTTGCACACTGCAGCAGATACGGACGGTGATGGTGAAGTTTCTCTTTCCGAATTCGTTTCATCGGAAGCGGCCCAAAAAATGTCATCGCTTCCTCGCCCAGTTGCTCCAGTTCGCAGGCCAATTCAGTCTCAGCAACCTAGCCAGCAGCAACCACTACAACCGGTTCGCCAGCAGCCAACCTCTCCGGGTGTCGCTGCTCCTCAAATGGGCTGGCAACAACCGCTTCCCCAACAGCAACCGATGCCTCAACCCATGCAACAACCAATGATGCCTCAACAACCGACCATGAACATCCAACCAACGATTCGTTCAGGCATTCATTGTCGTGGATGTGGGATTGGTCTCGATCCGAATTGGCGCTTCTGTCCGATTTGTGGGAACATGAACATGAGCGCGCATCGCTAGTTCTCATCGGCTTTGAATTCACCAGTTTCGGTCAAACACGAATCGTCCAACCAAACACTCGGTTCTGAGAGGACGCCAGAAACATGTATCCCTGCATTTGAGGTTCCACCAAGGCCAATGTTGTCTCCAATCGAGAAGTAGCAACTACCCATACGTTTCTCATCTTCGAGTACATTTCCGACCAGTCGAGCGCTTGGATTCATCCCAAATCCAAATTCGGCTACTGTCCAGACACTTTCTCGATCCTTTGCTTTGAGTTTCTTTGCAACCTCGCCGTAGGATTGACGAATCGTTGCAGCAAGAGTGCCGCCTTTGACATCGACAACGGTCCCATCTTCCACGATGAACTCCACAGGCTCATCGATCAGTGTCGAATCCCAAGAACCATCGATAACGATGGTTCCATTCATGGTTCCTTCTTTTGGTAGAATGAACACCTTACCAGCAGGAAGGTTGGTCAACATCCGTGGACGATTGCATATTCCGTTATCATCGAGTTTCCAATCACGCCAATTCACTTCAAAGGTAACATCCGTCCCGGACTCGGATTTGACGTTAATGATTCGTCGTCGTCTCAGGAAGTTGGCAATGTTGGAAATTCGACGTTTAACATCTTGGAAATCCGCTGTCATTCCACCTTCTGTATACAATTCAAAGGTCATCCCTGGCATTGTAGCAATTCGAGCACCATCCTTCAATGCTTGACGTGCGGCTCTTGTGTGGGTAAGGGAATACTTGGTTGCTGCAATGACGACCTGTTGTTGTCGCATCAATGCTGCAACAGGTGATGGTGGTTCTTCTCCATGATGACGAGATTTCGGCATGACGATGAGGAGGACTCGATCGGAGCGTTTCTGTGTTGCAATGTGCAAGGATTGACCAATTTCTGCTGTTGTTGGGTCACAGACAATGAGGACGTTTTCTCCTCGACGAATGTCCATACATGTTTGAACGACCATGTCTGAAATAGCATGGAGCCGTTCTTCATCGGTCGTTGGTTCCGGAAGACGCTCCGTTGGCTGCGAGTCCTCATACGATTCTGCATTGAGAAGAGCGTTGATGTCCTCGTCTTCATCGTTCGCAGTCACCTTCTCATTCTTGTCTTTTCGACGGAAGGGAAGGACCATGGTATCCCATACACTCCTCCATATTGAATGTGTGGCTAAAATCAAGCAAAGAGAACGATACGAGTCTTGATGAAGAACCGATGTTGAGCACTGGACATGAGCGACAAAGCATCCTTCTTGAACCGTGTACAAGACATCCATCGAATCGGAAGCATCCAA
>CALDQY010000038.1 GCA_937911445.1 uncultured Rhodobiaceae bacterium
ATGAGCAAAGGTGAGCGAAATTTGTCGCAACTATCTGGACTCCAGGTCTACCTTCCAAACGGCCGATTGCTCGGCGTTGTTCACGATGCAGTTGTTGAGCATGCAAGCCTTTCCTGCACCCATCTGTTCGTCAAGGATACGCCAGATGACCTTGTTGAAGGTTCCATCCACGTTGCTGTCCCATGGCGTTGGGTGCGCTCAATCGGGGATGTGGTTATTCTCCGATGGTTCCCACCATCACAAATTCCACGCAATTGAGGTGTTCGTTTGATGGAATTGCACATTCTTGGGACCGCTTCAGCGCGACCGACTTCGACTCGAAGCGTGAGTGGGAGCGTCTTTTCTTGTCAAGAAGGTCTCGTCGTCATCGATGCTGGTGAAGGATTTCAGATGCGCTACTCGAAACAGCGTAGTCGATTGAAGCAAGAAAACGAACCTGCCCTTCTTCGACCAAATCGAATCGTAGCTGTGGCGTTGACACATGGCCATTTAGATCACACGTGGGGCTTGCTACCGTTTCTTCAGACACTCTCTTTGGATGGTCGCCAACAGCCTCTTGTTGTCTATGGTCCAACATCAAACGTGATTCTCGATGCGCTCGAAGCGAATGGAATCGATGCTAAGCTTCCCGAGGACACACCCTCTGCTGAACTTCTCAACCAATACCGCTCGTGGTTTTCTCTTGGAGGTACAGCAGGTCACCTCGGCTACCCAATCCGATGGTTGCTCGGCGATCCTCAATCTGGTCGCTGGGTCGAATTTGCTGACAATGCAAAAAACCTCGTTTGGCATGATTCAATGCCGCAACCAGAGGCATTCACGTCGTTCCGTATCGACCCAATCTCTACTTCACACAGTGTTCCTTCATGCGCATGGCAATTATTGCGTAAGGAGCGAAAAGGGGCATTCGATCGAGACAAAGCAACACTCGCAGGATTGAATCAGGACGAACGAAAACAACTCTCTGAAGGGATTGATTTGGAGCGTGACAACGGCGATATCCTCCATGCGAGTCATTTCAGAGGTCCAGCAAAACCAGCAACGAGCATCGTTGTGTCTGGCGATACGGCAGAACAATCCATCCAAACAACTCCACCCGTCACAGTTCTCGTCCACGAAGCAACGTTCCTCAACGATGCAAGTGATAAGGCCAGCGAACATCTCCACAGTACGGCATCGGGAGCTGCTCGAACAGCATTGCAATGCAA
>CALDQY010000039.1 GCA_937911445.1 uncultured Rhodobiaceae bacterium
GAAGGTGCTTTCTGTACCTTACCAGGCTGAATAACGACCGATGGAGGTGGCTTTGGTGCACCATTCGTCATGATGTTCTGTCGGCTTCCATGATAATCAAGATGTTCCCTTCAAACTTCTCAAACTTGGCTCTAGAGCGATGCACCTGCACCAATCGATCCAAGAAGAAGGAATGGGAGAAGGTAACCAGCAAGCGTCAGGTATCCAAGTATCAAACCAGCTACTCCTTGGCCTCCGCCAACACCAGTCTTGCTTCCTTGTGATGCTCCAATGTGTCCGAAGATGACTGCCAGAAGGGCGAACAACCAGCTAATCATGAAGAAGAAACATAAGAATGGAATGAATCCAAGAAGAAAGGTTGTGATGGCTAAAATCCCCATGACCAACCCCGTAGTTGCAGGGCCATTGCCGCTGTTTTGAGCGACCAGGATATTTTGAGCCATCATTGGTTGGGCTTGTCCATACAGCATTGGTTGAACCGGTTGGATCGGTTGCGACATGGGCGTGGTCTGAATAGGGACTGGTGCAGGTTGTCCGTTCGGCTGCTGCGGTTGCATATTTGTTGCTGTGCATCTCGGATATTCAAGATGACGGTCAAACAGCCTTTGGCGATGCTTGGTTGACTGCGTCCGAGACTCCAGCAGCATATCGCTCAAAATTCTCGTTGAACATGTTGGCGAGTTTGTCCGCTGTTGCATCGTATGCTGTCTTGTCGTCCCATGTGGTACGTGGCTGCAAAACATCGCTAGGTACATCAGGACACGATGTTGGAACTTCAAATCCAAATCGATCGTCCTTCACGTACTCAACGTTGTCAAGTTCACCATCGAGAGCTGCGTTCAACATGGCACGGGTGTATCGAATCTTCATTCGGTTTCCGACACCGTATGGACCACCGTTCCAACCGGTGTTGATGAGCCAGGCTGTTGATCCATGTTCCTCCATCTTTGCAGACAAGAGGTCAGCGTACACACCTGGGTGCATTGGCATGAACGGTTCACCGAAGCAAGCCGAGAAGGTTGCTTGTGGTTCCTTGACACCAACTTCTGTTCCGGCGACCTTTGCAGTGTAACCAGAGATGAAGTGGTAGGCTGCCTGTTCTGGCGTGAGACGAGAAATCGGTGGAAGAACACCAAAGGCGTCGCAGGTCAGGAAGATGACGTTCTGAGGGTGACCGCCGCGGGAATCCATGGTGCGATTATCGATGAATTCGATTGGGTAAGAGCCGCGCGTGTTCTGTGTTTTACTGACATCGGTGAAGTCGGGCACACCGTTACCATCGAGAACAACGTTCTCAAGAACGGTTCCTCGACGTCGGGTGGTTCCAAAAATTTCTGGCTCGTCTTCTTCGGACAAATCGATGAGTTTTGCATAGCATCCACCTTCGAAGTTGAAGACACCGTTGGCACCCCATCCGTGCTCATCATCACCGATGAGTGCACGCTTTGGATCGGCTGAAAGTGTGGTCTTTCCTGTTCCGGAGAGCCCAAAGAAAACCGCCGTGTTCTCGCCGTTGGTGTTGGCAGAGCAGTGCATTGGAAGGATACCCTTTTTCGGTAGAATCAGGTTCATGACCGAGAAAATTGACTTCTTGATTTCGCCAGCATAACGTGTTCCGCCAATGATGACTTCGCCAGCAGCATAGTTGACAATGACGAAACATTGCGAGTTGAGTGCATCATCATCGGCTTCGAAATGTGGTGCGTGGAAGACGGTGAATTCAGGGGTGTGCGATGCAAGGTCTTCAACCGATGGTCGAATGAACATGTTGCGGGCGAAGGTACTGTGCCACGCGTTGTGCGTAATGACACGAATTGGTAGCGATTCGCTTGGCTCTGCTCCACAGGCCAAATCTTGGACAAACAAGGCGTCTTGTTCAGAGAGGAAGTCCACGACTTGAGCTCGCATACGCTCAAACGTGGCGAGATCGGTGGAGACGTTGACATCGCCCCAATTGACGTCATCATGGGTCGATGCTTCATCGACGATGTACTTGTCGTTCGGCGAACGGCCGGTGCGTTCACCCGTCTCTGTGACGAGTGCTCCGTGAGCGCTCAAAATGCCCTCATTTCTTGACAAGGAAATGTCGACCAGTACATCGGTATTGAGGTTCCAATGAACCTCGCCTTTCGCATTGATACCGTGCGCCGAAAGAGGGGTCGATGTCGGGGTGGAGGTCTCCGCCATGCCTGTGGCTACCGCGGAACCTCTTTGTCCCTTTCTCTTCAGCCGTCATAAATTCCATGCAAAACTTTGGGAAATGGAGAAGGTTTCAAACGGGACTTTGCTAGGACATTAGCATGGAGGAGGACGGTCAAGACCACGCCCAAGTGGAAGACGATGTCCTCCGTCAGAAAGAATTCCGCCGGGGCGGCGGAATCGATCTCGGCCAGTTCATGATTCAAGAGCCTGAAAACGAGTCGATCGTTGAAGAGGCTGTTCCAGAGAAGGAAACGGATGAAGCCGTTGGAGAGATCGCCTCCTTGTTCAGTTCTGAAGACGAGCAAACGAACGAGCCTGGTGCTATCAAGCGCGATGGAACCGTCGATGAAGCCGCAGCGCCGGACAGTGTGACCGATATGGCTGTTCATGGTGAGCGAAGGCTCGGATACGGTCTTCTTGCCGGCATGGTCCTTGTTTGGTCCGTTTTGGGATGGGTTGTTGGAACCGCATTACCTCCGCTTCTTGGAGGGCCATTGCTCATCATCATGGGTCTTTCCGGATTATGGGCTGGAGAAAAATGGATTCCAAATCCAACGATGCACCTGCTCGGTGTGACATGGGTCATCATTTCGATGAAAATCCTCTACGGATTTGCCCTTGATGTGCATCACTGGGGATGGTTGGATGCTTCCCCGCTTGGCGCTGATCTTTCACTGGGTATCTTCTTGCTTGTCTTGATTGGCTTCAACATCCTCATCGCTCAGCGTCATGATGATGACGCCATTGCTGCACAAGCAACATTGGTCTTGCTCGCACTTGGAAGCGCAACTGGAGCCTTGTACGATGAACTTGGTGTCGCAGGAATGATTCTGCTTGGAACCCTGTCCATGCATGGTCTGGCTCTTCATCGAAAATCTGGTAATCTTGCAAGTCTTGGTATTGCCGTCTCCTATCTCTGGATTGGTCTGCATGCCTTTTCCAACGATTGGACCGTCGCAAGCATCGAGATTGTTTCCTTCGATGATGATCTCCTCTTGTTCATGCTGATGTTTGCTGTGACGGCAACCAACGCAGTGATGGCAACACAGTTCCACAAAGCGGACAATTGGTTCTCAGCAGCTGCGAAAGCTCTTGGTCTCGGCAAACCCGGATTGTGGGCTATTTCTGTTGGCCTCGGAATGATTGGGGCGTTGCTGTCGATTGCAGCAAATCGTGACGAAACTGGGTACGCGCTCGCTCAACTGCTCCTGCTCATGAGCGCCTTTGGTGGCTCTTATCTCGCAGTTCGTGGTGTTGAATGGAAGCGCCTCGCACCGTTCATTTTGTTCCCAGCACCGTTCCTGTTGATCCTCGTCATTCTTCTCAATTTGGAAGTCTTCACGATCAATATCGCTAATCTGAATGCATACAGCATCTATGCGATTCTCACAGCTCTTCTCACATCCGTTGCACTGCTTCGCAATCAGCAAGCAGTTTCGGATCACGTTTTGTGGATAGGCGGCATCATCATCGTCATCCTCCTAACCATCTTGATTCCAGCGGAAAACGATGGTTGGCGACTCCTTGCCTCCCAAGCGACGGTCTGGCTCGGTCTTGCATGGCTTGGCGTTCAACGCCAATCCCCGTCCATCTCCGGTGTCGCTGTTTTGATGCCATGGGTTTGGTTGTTGATGTTTGCAACCGATGTTGAATCGCGTATGTTCTCCAACGATTTCATTCCAGTCATTCTTGACGAGCAACATGTTGCAGCATGGATGCTGCTGCTCATTGTTCAGCAACTCTATGTCAATCTCAGCCAGGGTCAAGCGACGTTGAATCTTGCTGGACGATTGGCAGGTTTGAGCGAACTCGGCGCTCGAGCCCGTGATTCAGGATTGTTGCAGTTGTGGAACCTTTCATTCGTTCTCTCCCTCGTTTCCGTATGGGGCATCACGCGTGTTGGAGGCATGCCCGCATGGGGTCTTATCGGCATCATGGCAGCCATTCTTGTGTTCCATGGCACCTTGGTTGCACTGGGACAACATCGTGGCCAACCGAGGACGATGTTGGTCGCATGGAGCATCTTCGCACTTCACTTTGGATGGAAGTTCGGCCATACATCGATGTTTGCTGCGACGATGGTCGCTGGATGTTCCTTGATGTTGGTCCACACCGATCGCTTCCTGAGTGACAAAGACAACGCCAAGCGAAACCAAACCAACAGCATCGTCACCTATCAGTTGCTTGTCATGAGCGCCCTCTTGGCCATTCCAGCATTGAGGAACGATGCCTCACTCGAACTGACCAATGCCGATTGGTTTCCACAAGCTGGACAAGATGCCATGATGATGGGCATCATCTCCTTGGGAACCCTGTTCCATTACCTGAGTCGTGTCACAAAGATGGACAAATTGCTTCCACCAACACTTGCAACAGTCGCCATGATTGGTTTGATGTTGTTCAGTGGCACTGCACTTGAACTTCAATTGCTGACCATCATGGCATTGCTCAGTTTCGTTGGTTCAGGTGCGTACCTTGCCTTCCAAGGTGAATGGCGCTCAGGTATGCGTTCCGTTGCTCGACGCGATGAGCGATTGCGAGAAATCGAAGCCAAACAACGTACGCAGATTGCATACAATCAGACGAGCGAGGTGACCGGTGTTGAGTTCATCGATCCGAAGATGATTGAACTCGCTGAAAAGCAGAAAAAACGTGCCAAGCGCGCTGGCAGCCTAGGCGAAATGGACTTGGAATTGGGCGATATTCAACATCGCCCAAGCATCGTTCTGTCCTTCATTGGTGTGACAATTTTTGCTGCGACGTTCTTTGCTTATCTCAGTGGTTCAGGTATGGTCGCCCTGTTGCTGATGGGAGGTATGTCGTTCCTCTTCATCAGTTTGGCACGACTGCGTGCCGATTCACTCAATCTCCGCTTAGTTGACGTTCTTGGTGTCGAAATTCCAATCGCCGTCACCATGGCAGGGTTGGTGTTGGTTCACCTTGCGTCACGAATGACGCAAGGAACTGTTTTTCTCGATGACCAGTTCGATTTGCTGATTCTTCTTTCTGGCTTGGTCGCCTTGGCCGGTTTTGCTTTGGTTGGCAGGAACGATTTAGGCGTTCGGATTCCGAACGTCCTCGATATGGTCGTCGGTTTGTTGGTCATCGATCGCTTGTTTGGTGTTCTCGCCGGAGGTGAGCTCCCAATTCCAACCCTGACGAATCCCCTCGAATTTGATGAGATGTCATGGATGGTACCTGTTATCGGTAACGAAGTCCTATTGATCGGTGCTGCTCTGCTATGGAATTGGGTTGAGCGTGAACGTCAAAAACGCAACCTGCAAGATCATCGTGGAGCTCTAGGACGCATCTCCTACGGATTGTCCATCCTCCTCCTTTCGTTTGGACCTGCAGCCTTGGTTGCACTTACGCTGATGTTTTTGCGTGGATGGGAATGGAAGCAACCAGCCGTCTTGATGGTCGGATTCATCGTTCTTCCCCTTGCACTGAACGAACTCGTATGGTGGGTTGAGGATGAGTTCAGTCTTACCTTGTTCGAGATGTGGGTGTCATCTGTTGCCATTGGAACGCTCGGACTTGTCGCTGGAGGAGTTGCAACCTACACCAATCAGGGACTCTGGATTTCAGCATCGCTCTGGGTTGCTCAGGTACTCTTCATCGTCACTGGACTTCTCTCACCATCGCTGCTGTTGTTCGTCCTTTTGACGCTGGCCATGTCCACAACGTCGTGGGTGATTGGTGTCCTTACCTTGCGTCGAGGATGGCGTATCGTTGGATTCTTCAATCTCGTTCTTGCATGGATTGTTGCCAGCGTGCTCATCTTCCAAGGCATGACATCACTCGCAGCCCTTGCTTTGCTGCTCGCAACCGCAGCCTTGCTTGCCATCATCACCTATCTGACGCAATCACGCGACGAATTGCTCGCATCTCAGTAAGCAACGGGGTTGAACGTTCTCAACAAGAGATTCTGAACCGATCGCATCAGCAGCATCGCATCAAAACCAGGTTCAGGCTCGGAAAATCGTAGACTAATGCTCGTCTTCTCTTGGGTTCCACTGTTTCTCAATCCGAAACTGACGTCCATGCCATTGAATTGGCAACGAAGGAGCATCAAGTTCGACTCGCCTTCTAGTCCCGTGCGTTTCCAGTTTCCAACGTCACCAGCGAGTTCCAAATGAGTTCGAACCATTCCCTCGACCGCATCGGCAAGTTCGTTTCGACCGTCCCACATCCAACGGTTTGGATTCTTGACGCTCAGTCGCTTTTTCCATCCTTTTCGCATCGAATCGGTTCCTGCCGATTCGAAGGCAAGTAAGGCAAGAAGCAAAGTCATGGCTCCGTCTCCAACGAGACTCCAGTGATTGGCATCGGATGGATGCGGCGATGGAAGAACGATGTGGCCTGAATCCTCAATGCCGAAAAGGAGCGGTTGCTGTTCTTGATGTGGCACGTATGGGGCGAGAGCGTGGGACAACCATCGATCGCCAACTGCCGTCTCAAAGCCCTGCATGTTAGCATCCTCTTCGATGTTGGACAGGAGTTTGAGATTGGACTCAATACTTGCAGCAACCTTCCACGCCTTCGGACATGCACGAAGAACAGCATCAGCAATATCGTCACCATCGACCACTTCGACGCCATCATTGGTTTCGCGGACGAGCAAGCATCGGTCACCATCACCATCGAGAGCAGCCCCGAGAAGTGTTCCAACGCCTTGGGTTGTCAACGATTGAATCAGAAGATGCCCACTTGCGTTCAACTCATCCCAGGTCCACGATTGTCCGGGAGAGAGTTCTCCCGCACCGCACCCATCGTTCATGGCTGGTGCGTCTTGACTCACTTCCTCAATGGAGAGTCCTTGCTTTTGCAACCATGTTGTCAACCAGTGTGATGCATGGCCTTTTGATGAATCCAGCAACAAGGCGTTGGATGGGAATGATGATTCAAAGATGGGTTGTAGCAAAGCCAGTCTGCGCTCCAACCATGCTGCGTGATTGACAGAGTGTTCCGAATCTGGCTTCATCCATGCTTTTTGGTCAACTTCGTCGATTTCACGGTCTTCCTGCGACAGAGAATACGCCGTTTCTGAGACCAGTGTTTCGTAAGCAGGCATTGATTTTCGACCGTGCGCATCGAACACTTTGATGCCTGAATCTTCCACAGGGTTGTGACTTGCTGTAATCATACAACCAAGTCGTGAGTTGGTTTCAAGAACACCGTAATGCAACATTGGTGTCGAAACACAACCAATGTGAACGACCTCACAATTCGATGCATGAAATCCTAGTGTCAACCATGCTGCAAGCGTTGCATTGTGTGGACGATCGTCCCATCCAATGACAACTTGACTGCCTTCACCTTCTTCTGGTAAACAGCGCCCAAGGGCTTCCCCGAGCAGTTTCATCAACTGTGGTGTGAGCATACGCCCGTCAACGATACATTCCAGCGCACCCTCATCATCGCAGGTATCAAGGGAAACACGGCCACGAATTCCATCGGTTCCGAACAGATTGGACATGGACTCCCCTCAACGTAGCACGCCGTTCTCTGCATGATATCCACTTACGGTCGTATTGGGATGGACCATGCATGACTTTCCAAGAACGGTTCCAGGATTGGTGACAGCATTGCAGCCGAGTTGTACATCATCGCCAAGAACAGCTCCAAACTTACGCAACCCTGTTTCTCTTCGAACATCGTTAAGCCAAATACCGATATGTTGACCATCGTTGCGAAGGTTCGACAACTTGACCCCTGCTCCGAGATTGACATTTGAACCAAGGATGGAGTCGCCGACGTAGTTGAAGTGTGGCGCCTTAGCACCAGGAAGGAACAACGAATGCTTCGATTCACTGGCATGACCGAGAAGGCTACCTGTCATCATCCACGTGTATTCTCGAACATAAGCATGCGATCGAATGGTTGCAATGGCTTCAATCAGGCATGGTCCAATCAAGTGAACATGAGGTTCGACGATGGCTCCTTCCTCGACGTGAACCGGTCCTTTTCGCTCATCGATGGTTACGTACTCGACGCCCTGTGGATGCTTTGAACCAACGTCTGAAAGTTTTGCATCGAGTTGAAGTTTTAATCCAGAAGGGTTGTTTGGATCGAGTAGCGACCAAGCAGGCTCGTCCGAATTCATCATGTTGCGAGCAACATCGGATGAAAAAAGAGCCTCAGCTTTGACACCAGAAGGCCAGTCCATGCCAACTCGACGGACCTCGCCACATTGAATGTTTGGTCATCCCATAGCGTGATAGATACGCTTGCCCGTGGTCGCATCAAGTTTGAAGCCGATGCTGTTTTTCATGTGACGCGGGATGAAGTAGCCGATCTTCCGTGCAGTAAGACCATGATTTCTCATCTTGCGCTCGTTCGACAAATATGCAACAATATCCGCTGCTGAGCAACCTGGTCGATCCTCGATGTAGGTTGCAATTTCTGCCTTGAGGCGCTCCAATCGTGCCTCTTTTTGCGTGCCTTTCCCTTTCATTGCGGCCATGTAGTATAGTTGTCTTTGGAAGTATATGAGACATCTATGGGACCCCCTCGGGCGTCCCATGAATTTGCCTGCAAAGGTTCTTCAAACGACGGCGGGCCGAAAGTTGCATGGGCGAAGTAAAAGCGGTCACTGATTCGGAGTTTGAAAGCGCAATCAACGAGAGCGAGTGGGTTCTGGTTGATTTTTGGGCAGAATGGTGTGGACCATGTAAGGCCATTGCTCCTATCTTGAACGATCTAGCTTCGGAACGTGACATCCTTATCGCGAAGGTCGATACCGATGCCAACACCATGCACGCCGCTCGCCTCGGAGTCCGTGGAATCCCTGCTCTCTTCTTGTTCCGGAATGGAACCATGGTCGACAACAAGAGCGGTATGATGTCCAAGGCAGCCTTGACCACATGGGTCGACAACCACATGACAGCTGACGACTTCTGAATCACTTGATTCGTTGACGACGTTCTGTTTCTGCAGAACCAACTTCACGTACGAGGCGTTCACGCAATGCTTCATGCAACCACATACCTTGCTCCAACTCGATGAGGAGACCGTAATCGATCAATCGCTGGGGAGGCGTACCATCCCAATCCAAACTGTTGGCAAGAGCTTTCCATGGAATCGGCTTGTTTGAGACGGCGAGTGTTGCCAAGAGTTCTCGTTCATCATCAGGCAATGGTGCTAGAATTTCTTCATCCAAGAATCGTAACCAATCTTCATGCGTCGGTTTACCATACAACTCGAGCATCTCGATGGCCAATGGATGTCCACCCGTTCGCTCGTGAACATCACTCGCATCGACGTCGTTCAGGTCGAGGTCATCCAACCATTGCGAGGTTTCATCCAGTGAAAGACCGGAAAGTGGTAACTCCTCGACAATGTCTCGTGTGTGAACATCTCTTCGATCGTAAAAGTCCAGCGAAGTTCGGGAAATCAGAACAAAGCGCAACGGCGTTTTCTGGGAGATTTGCAGCAATGCTCCAAGGAGATTCTTCGATTCAGATGCGATGTGGTGGACGTCATCGAGAACGATCAGCCAGTATGGAGGAGGGCCACCTGGAGCAATCGAGAAGCGTTCTCGAACCGTGTACGCGTCTGTCAAGTAAGCAAGCAATCGACGTCGCCATGTATCAACGTCCAGCGGAGCGCCGGGACGTAATGGAAGTGTTTCAATGAGGTTGTATGGATCGTGCTTTTCATCGATACCAAAACGATGCAAAAGACTGACTGCAAGACCTACTTCACGGTCCCAAGGTTGACATGGATACCAACAAATCGAGAGATTCGGTTGCTCATCTTGCTGACCTGCCAACCATTCTGCAACAAGTGTCGACTTTCCAATTCCTGCAATACCAGAAATGACGGCGAAGGCAGAGCGGCCTTCAAACCATTCATCCAGACGCTTGAGTTCGTCACCTCGTCCACGCATTTTGCGGGTCTGTGGCGCACTTGTGTGATAGGTTGCATGAACACCAGCGAGCGGCTGAAGTCGACCAGGCGGTGGAGTTGAATCCTCATCGTCTTGCTTTTTGATTAAACCGAAACGAATGTCGCCCCACGTTAGAACGCCTTCATGTTGTGCATGAAGCAATACCTGCAACAACGACATATCCGAAGCCAAACGGTCAGCAGCGTCTTTCGATTCAATCTCAAGGAGTTGACCGTCCTTATCCCGTACCAAGACCTTGGTTTCACCCAATTTGTTCGTTCGAAGTTTAGCCATGTCTCGACCATCTTCGGTTAATTGCCAGGTCTTTTGGCGTCGATCATCGTTCTGAATCGAACGCGTATGTTCACTGACCCAACCTTTCCGAACAAGGTCCCGCATGGTTCGGCTGACGTTTGGTGGATGTTGTGCACACGCTTCCGCAATTCCTGGTCGTGTCAAGGCAGAAGTCACGATGAATCGGTCAGCAAGATGGTCATGGTGCAAGAGGTGCAGCAAGACGCGGTCTGAGACAGCGACGTTGACTTTTGGCAACCCCTCGGCCATGTACCTCTGTGGAGAATATCACGTTCAAGCGTTCCGATGACCTGTGTTTCATCGCGCACAGAAAGACCACAACCCCTAATAAGATATCAACCTCGGAAGAGTATGGATTCCAAGTTGCGCAAGAAAAGGGTCTTGAGTTGGCTTCTCATCTCTCTCATGGTTGGGATTGTGCTTTCGCCGTTGAGCGCGCATGCAGCGGATTCAGATGGAGACGGTGTCGACAATTCTCTCGACGATTGTCCGTATGCGAGCGGTACATCAACAGTTGATCGAGATGGATGCCCCGATCGAGATGGTGATGGCACGTCTGACATGATGGATGGTTGGACCAGTCAGAATCCAAACTTCGTTCTCGATGCGAACAACCCTCGAAGCTCCGATTTCAACGACGTTGATTTCTCTCCTGATGGTTCTGAAGTTGCAACCTCGAGCGATGATGGGTACATCCGTATCTGGAACACTTCGACTGGACAAAACGTGCGCTCAGTCATCGCCGTATCTGGTGGAGGAACAGGGAAATTGTCGTGGTCTGCTGATGGTCGTTTCATTGGTGTAACCTCTCAAGCAGCGGACGAATTTGACATCTATTATGCATCCAACTTGACATCCGTTCATGGCGCATTGTCGTCCGATGTTGGTGGGGGCGACTACACGTATGACATCGATATATCACCAGACGGTACCAAGGCTGCCGTAGCCATTGGCCGATCTGGAAATGGAGGCACAAATGGCGTCGTTCGAGTCATGGATGTGATCAATGGTACCGTTATGCAGAATCTCAATCCCGGTGGCGAAGACCGGTTCCATTCCGTGGATTTCTCACCAAGTGGCTCTCACATAGCCATCGGAACAGTTGGCGATTACTACGTCGTTGATGCTTCAAGCTGGGCAACGACCCGAAGCGAAAGCGCCCCTGCAGGTACGGTCAACTCCATTGCCTGGTCTCCAAGTGGCGAGCACATCGCAGTGTGTGAGGGTTATGTCCAAAGCCAAGGCGGTTCTCGATTGAGACTGTTTGAAGTCGATGTTTGGACCAACATACAAACCATCGCTGGTTCGACCTCTTGCTATGCAACAGACTTCTCGCCGGATGGTAACCAAGTTGTCTTCGGTATGGGATGGTATGCGGCAGATGGGGCAACTGCGAAAATCTATGAAGTCTCAAGCGGAACACTCATCGATACGTTTTCCCAAAGTCGCCCTGGAGGATGCACATCGACAAACAACAACCAATGCGGACAGAACAACGGTGTTTCATGGTCGCCTGATGGCGTCTACATCGCCCAAGCGTTTGGTAGAAACAACGAAGGTTTCTACATCTGGAAGAGCGACCTTGACCCTGATAACGATGGTTGGAACACCACCGATCAAGGCGACGGCAAGGTCGACGAATTCCCAGATGATGGTACACAATGGGAAGATTCTGATGGAGATGGATATGGTGACAACCCTGCGCCTGCTCTGAATCCTGACGAATGCCCGCTTGTCTTCGGAAACTCGACAATGGACCGATTCGGATGCCCTGATGTTGACGGTGACGGATACTCAGACGAAAACGACTGGGCGCCGAGCAACAAAGAGCAATGGGTCGACACTGATGGTGATGGTCATGGTGACAATTACCTCTACGATGTAGCCTCCAATCAACTCCATATCAACCAACGTGGAGATGCCTTCCCGACCGATGCGACACAATGGAACGACACCGACGGTGACGGCTATGGAGACAATTACGAAGATGTTTCATGGAACGAATACCGTGCCCCTGAATGGCCAGGTGAGATCATTGTTGGCGCTCAGAGTATCGACGTCTTCCCACTTGACCGAACACAGTGGAGAGATACCGATGGAGACTGGGTTGGCGATGAGCAAATGAGCGACCGAGCCGATGGTTGCCCAACCGTATGGGGCAACTCAACGTACGACAGACTTGGTTGCGTTGATACAGATGGTGATGGCTACTCCGATCCAGATGCAGGATGGCCCGCACGAACCGATTGTTACGGAGCAGATGCCTTCCCGAGTGATCCGACACAATGGTGCGATGAGGACAACGACGGTTTTGGAAGCAACCCTGATGGTAACAATGCTGATGATTGCCCAAACCAGGCAGGACCGTCCACGGAAGACCAATACGGATGTCCTGACCGAGACGGGGATGGTTATTCGAACACAGGCGATCCGTTCCCCGACGACGGAACGCAATGGGAAGACGCGGACGGTGACAACTACGGTGACAACCCCGATGGAAACAACCCTGACTTCTTCCCCAACGATGCCTCGCAATGGCGAGACGCCGATGGTGATGGTTACGGAGACAATCCAGGTGGTACCAATGGCGACCGCTTCCCGACCGACCCTACGCAATGGTCCGATGCTGACAACGATGGCTATGGAGACAATTTTGTCGATACGGATGGTGATGGTGTCTCAGAAGGAAACTCCGACGTCTGTCCTCAAACCTATGGCGAATCCAACTCCGCGACATCTCGTGGATGTCCTGATTCTGATGGCGATGGCTTCACTGATCCAGAGGATGCGTTCCCAGACCAACCACTTCAGTGGGCCGACCAAGACGGTGACGGTTTTGGCGACAACGTTCAGTTTACCGATGGTGACGAATGCATCGATGTCTATGGCAAGAGCACGGAGAACGGTGTGCAAGGCTGTCCTGATTCTGACGGTGACGGTCATGCAGACCCGTTCGGTGACTTTGTTGCGAAGCCGGATTGCACAGGTGCTGACGCTTTCCCGAACGACCCACTTCAGTGGTGCGACCAAGACGGAGATGGTGTTGGCGACAACTACGTCTTCACCAACATCACCGTTCCTGACGAAGAGAACACTGGATTGATGATTGAGCTCTGCGAACAAATTGGCGATGCCTTCCCGAACGATGCCACACAATGGGCTGACATGGACTGCGACGGTCGCGGTGACAACAGCACCGGTATTGCTCCAGACGCTTTCCCACTTCGAAAGACGCAGCAAGATGACAACGATGGCGATGGTTACGGAAATAACTTCACCAATGGAGCGTATCAACCAGACGAGTGTCGAAACGAATACGGAACATCAACCATCGACCGATTTGGTTGTCCGGACAGCGATAACGACGGTATGTCCGACTTGAACGACCCGTGCAAGTGGGATCCTGCCATTTCAGTAGGAATCCCTGGACAGGTCACATGTTCGATAACAGAAGATCCGAACAAGGCCGACGAAGAAGAGGCGGTCGCTGAAGTCGATGCTAAGTCATCCAATGTGATGCTGTATGCCATGGGTGGCATCATTGCGTTCATGCTCGCAGCCATTCTTGTTGCTATGCTCGCTCGACAAGCAAGTCGCAATAAGATGATGCGAGAGCGAGCCATTGAGCGAAAGGCTGAGGAACAACTCATGGATGAAGAAGAACGCCGACAACAATGGATTGACTACTACGTCGCCAACGGTGAATTCGACAAAGCACGTGAACTTGGTTGGGTCGATCCTGCATCGCTCCCTGCGTGGAAACAGCACGAGATTCAGCAACAGGAAGCACTGCAAGCATCTATCCCATCCATGCTCGACCTGGATTGATTTACACATGGTTTGTACCGTTGCCCTTTAAGTCAATGAGAACTATGCAAAAACATGGGAGAGGGGCGTATGCGTCGTCTTATTGCAACGTCCATGGTGATGTTGCTCGTTCTCCTCATCCCTGTGAGTGCTGAGGAAACAGACACTGTTCGTCTCGAAATTGAAGCATTGGATGACAATTCGAAGCCTTGGTATGGGACTGGAGACAGCGTTCTTCTCGCTTCTTCCATCGTGAACGACGGTGCGGTAACCTCCATCACCGAAGACCCCTCATGTGGCGTGGTCATGCGTGTGGCCGATGCCGCAGGTACAGCCGTACTTGATGAAAGCACGACGTGTCGAGGTCAAAGCCGTGGTCTCGACATCGGCACAGGAACAACAGTGTTGGACCAACATGCATGGGATTTGACCAATCAAGATGGCGACCTTGTTTCTCCTGGACTCTATACCATCACCATCGAACTTGCAGGATCTGGCCTTTCAGCAACATCCGAAGTGATGATTCAGCAAAACGCTGGCATTCCACCGGAATTGATCTTCTCAACGTCCATCGCTCATCGAGAGGATGTGTTATCCCTTGGCGAGCCATTCGTCATCGCTTACGAACTTCACAATCCAACATCTGAGGCCATCGACATCCGTTCTCTGGACACATGTCAACTACTGATTTCATTCGAAGAACAACGTCTTGGACCATCATGCAATGCTGGACTGACGACCATCGATGCCTATGCCGTCCTCGGATTGGGCCACACGATGCATCAGGCAACCACAGTCGGTGCCTCGACGCTGACAATCGAAACACCTGATGCACTAGTCGTTGATTCATTCGAACTCTCCGTGCAAGATGTCGTAGTCCCCTCAACGCCACTGGACGCTTCCATCAACGCACTCTCCGCCTCGTTCATCCAAGGTGAGTTGTTTGATGGCTCACTCACGCTTGAAAACGATGGAACCGAAAGCGAACTGTTGCGATTCACAAACACATGCCGAGCCAGTTACTGGATTGCAGGAAGCAACGGAGTCGTGTTTGACTCCCTCGACCAAGCCAACTGTCGAACGGCAGAACTTGACGTAGTTGTGGGTGCATCCTCTCAGACCACGTTCCCTCTCCAATCCTTTGCATTTGTCGATGAAACGGGCTGCTCCATGTTGAGCGGAGATTACATCCTCGTCGCCGAAGTGCCCGAGTTTGGTTATGCATCTTCGATAGATGTCGACTACCGTCGGATTCAGTCCGCAGACTGTGGTACCGCTTCTGAGCCACTCACATCCCTCTCTGTCGATCTCGATGACAATGACGAGGCTGTGTTTGAATTGCAACTCACAGGAATGGATGAGCAAACCGATATCCAGTGGCTGGAAATTTGCAAGGCATCACTCCAACTTTGGAACCTAGATCTCACTGAGAAGGTCATTGAAAAGAACGTACTCTGCAACAGTGATGTTCAACTCGACCAAGCCTTGCGTCTCTCCTCAGAGGATGTTCTTCAATTCGAACTTGAAGATTTGAACGACTTCGATTACCAAGATGCTGAATACCGTGTTCGAATTGATTTGGCGACAGACCAAGACATGATGCTCGAGTACGAGTTCTCGTGGCCGTTGGATGTTGCTGTTGAAGAAACGGTGGTCGTTGAAGAAGACGTTACGCAAGAGGTCCCAATCGTTCTTGTCGAGGGTGTTTGGAGCGGTGTCTTGACGCCTGATGGAACATGCTGGATGCTCGAAAACGAGGAGGGTATCGTCCATATGCTTGCAGATGCAACCATGGCTTCGTGGACACCAGA
>CALDQY010000040.1 GCA_937911445.1 uncultured Rhodobiaceae bacterium
ACAGACAACGACGGCGACGGGTTCGTCGACGAAGATAACGTCGATGGCGAGGATGACGATAACGACGGTCAATTGGATGAAGACTGGGCTGGTGGAAACAGCGAGCCTGAAACCCTTTTCGTTCAAGATTTGACCGAAATGAACGACGATGACAACAACCTTGCTTCAGACTTCAAAATGACGTTGTCATGGCACTCTTTTTCTGAGCTTGTTCTCTATCCATGGGGGCACTGCACAGACTGCGAGACACCAGATCACCAGCAGTTGATCTATCACGGTGACCAAATGGCTGAAATGACCGATTATACCAACATGCAGAGCAGCGATCTCTACCCGACAACGGGCGATTACTGCGACTGGCAGTATGGTGTTCATGATGCGTTCTGTTATACAATGGAGATTGGAACGGCCTTCCACCAACGCCCAGAGGATGTGAACCACATCGCAGTACGAAATGTTGGAGTTCCGTTCTACGTCCTTGAGATTGCTGACAACCCACGGGAACGAGCGAACCTCGCCATGGAGAACATTTCCCAACAGAACTACCTCGTCACACCGAATGACGTGGACGTACCCGAATCTGGAGACATTCCAATCGATGTTTGTGTCTCGAATCAGTTCCCATACAGTGAAGCCAACAGTTACGTCAAGTATCGTATGGTCAAACCAAGTCGCCTTCAATCCGATTACGGTCCCCGTGAATGGGCAACGACTCCATGGGAATCCGTCGCCATTGAGCGCGTGGATGAAGCCTGTACAACAGCTGAAGGAAACGGCACAATTCTGCGTGCAGAGATTCCAGTATCTGAATCTTCAACAGGAAAATTACACTACAAAGCATTGATTTCTACGCTGAGTGGTTCTGAGGCGATCTACCCAGCCGACGGCTCGTACTTTGAACTTGGAATCGAATACCGCTCAGCGTATGGCAGCCTGTCTGGCTCGTTGTTCCTCTTCGTCATCATTGCTGGTACCGTATGGGGTGGTCTCGGAGCCTGTTTGCGGTTGATGCTAGGTGAGGAACAAACTCTCGATGCAGAGGTTGTCTGAGGCGATTCCTATGGGACAAAGCGACCAGTTTTCAGGCCGTCTCGGTCTTATTTTCGCTTCAA
>CALDQY010000041.1 GCA_937911445.1 uncultured Rhodobiaceae bacterium
CATTTCGTGTAGAATCGTTCCAAATCCATTGATTCCATGTCGCATGGACGACATTGTGTAGTGTTCAAATGTAACGCCTCCACTTTTGAGTGGCTCTGAGAAAGATGTGAAATGCGACCAAATACGATTGGACGAACCAGAACCTTGCTCTTGAGCGAGTGTTGAATGGAGAATCAGAAATCGATCAACAACTCCATCCTCGTTGAGATCGTAATCCGATAATGTTGCTTCATCAACGGATTCGACAACATGTTGTGCAAGCATGGCAGGTAGGAACTCAGTGCCATCGCCATAATCTCGACCGTACTGTCCATCGTTACCGTATGCAGAGAGCGGCTTTGGTGCCCGTATGATTTCATCGTGTATGGTGATGTTCACAATCACCTCTTGACCTAGCGCCTGAGTAAAATACTCTCCAGAATACTCTTGGAATTCAGATTTGATTTGTGCTTTCGCTTCATTGTTCAGTTGATTCGATTCAAAATCTACGAGAACAACAAACCACGTTTCATTTGTTTGCAAGCCAACCAATGGTGCCGATGTATCCGTTGGGGTTGATGCTTCGATTTGGAACAGGTCGTTGATGTCGTTTGAGTATATCTGGGAGGCGATGGCAAGAACCAAGCAGAGGACCATTCCAATGGCTTGCCCCGTTTTGGCCATGTTCAACTGACCTCATCGATTCGTTTCAATTGTTGGGTTCTGCGTTTGCATTATGCTTGAATTGTATTCCTTTCATCATCCGACCAGTTTTTTCCAGATATTCGCAATGTGCCTTGTTTTAATTCAGGCCATTGCTTTGCATCCACGAACGTCAGACTCGTTTTCTCTTCGGGTCCAATTTGGCTCATGCATGCATCCAACCGTTGTTTAGAGGACCAAGGATCAAGTACGTTTTCGAGATGGATATTGACTTCTTTACGCAACTGAATGTTGTCGTTGGGTAACGATCCTTGTAGACCGAGAAGATCAAGTCCACGCAACGTGCAACGTGCGGATGAAACAGTCTCCTGAAACGATTCAGGCAATGGCGATGCATCACACCCACCAATGATGACATCCGTTAATTGATGTTTGGACATCATCGAGATGAGATGACGGCGCTCATCAAGATTATCACAAAGGGCTTGATACCTTAGAAGACCAGTATGCTCTGGTGATGTGTCGATTGGATAAGCTACACCTTGGCATGAACAATCAACATAGGTCACGTAACGTCGACGCCCCTCGTTATCAAAAATGGCTGAGGGGTTGTATATCTCGTTCGAAACACGTATGCTTTTGCGAATGGAGAATTCAAGATAGACAATCATCAAACTTAGGAGGATGATGTTGACTCCATTCCATCGTCCCGGAAGTGAGAGAAAAACTACGAGACCACCGATTCCAAGTAGACGAATCCTCCACCAGTCTTGATTGTTCTCGGTAATAAGTCCAAGTGCTCCAGATGTGATCGTTGCAAATGCGAGGATGTACGTGATGAGAAGCCCCCAAAAGATCGATAAGACCAGAACGAACAAAGAAACTGCATCATACTGAGCGGTTAATCCCATGTCGGAGTGTATGGAATCTCCCACATCGTACAATTTCGGAATGAACACGTAAAACAATGCGAACAATGTGATGTAGCCGAATGTCGCAGAAGAAAGCATCCAACGCTTCAACATCGATTGTTCATCTTGGGTCAAACCAGGCTCAGCAAATCGATACATCGATCTTAGTGCAAACGGAAGAACACACAATATAGCAAGAAATACAGCACTCAGCCATCGCACAACACTCCATGATGCAGGTTCGTAGAGTGTTAAACAGTCCGACGTTCCGCATGGATTGAGGTGTGCGAGAATTGCGTTCAAGATTTCATCAATGGTTGTCATTATCCCAAGCGTTAGCACTGCAATGAGAACAAAACCAAGTGTTGCTTTTTGCGTAAGAGTATCGAAGTGGACCTGAACTGGTAGAGCATAGTCTCCTTCGAGTTTCAAGCTACCACCAGGGGCCAAATGACTCCCTCACACCAAATCGTGGTGCTCAGGGTTTGCCCTTGCTTGTACAATGGTTCGATATACACCGAACATACCCCAAAGTGTGAGCATTCCAAGAACCAAAGCATAGCCCCATGGTTGACCATCATCAACTGCCCATCCAAAGGCGAGCAAGACAGCAAGTGTGAGCAATCCTCGTCGAATACCTTGCGGAACGGCCAACCGCATGTCAAGGTGCTTAGGCCCGCCTCCAAATCGTCGTTCGTAGAATTCACCTTGAACAACTGCACCTACGAGGATGATGGACAAGGTGGTCCAGTAGAACAGGTTGCCATTGGTAAAGAAATCATCAGCAATCTCAGCTTGTCGCTTTGCTTCAAGTGCTTCTGGGTCTTCTTCGGCAACAAAGAGGGATTCAAAGTCCCCAACACTGATGGTTCGCAATGCGAGATTCTCTTCATCATCGTTGGTCATCGTATCTGGAGAAGAGATGAAGAACGACAGAAGGTTCCATTTGTCACCCTCATTTGCTCCATTCATCCCATCGACTGCATTACCGGCGAGTGAAAAGGAAACATCTCCGACATCCGTTGATGGTGCAGTCCAAGTGACAACCCAATCGTTGCTCGGGGCCGTTTGTGATACTGCTCCTGGTTCAGAGCCATCGGTGTCGGTAACAATTTGTGAACCTTCTCCGGCAGTGAACGTTCCTGATCCGTAGTCGCTGAGCAAGAAGCCTCCGTTATCATACGACGCATGTTGTAGGTTGATGGTGAATTCATAGGATTCTCCGAGAGAGTATGCACGTGGAACGCCTGAAATTGATACAACGACATCGTTGGATGGAACGCCATCACCGTGACATGTGCAGCCGGTTTCAACGGTTAATCCACCGTTGATAGGATTGACCCACGGAGGGCCGTTAGGGTTGGCAACGACCGGTGCAAGAAGGCAAATTGAAAGCAATAAAATGAGAAGTGTCCTTGACCTCATGATCCCCTCTCCGTTTTGGCTACTCCAATTCATCCTTTCAACGTTGCTTCAAGTCCATGGAATCAAGACTCTTTGATGGCGTTGTTGAGTCCAGTCATCATGGCTTTTCCGTCGCCAAAGAGCATCATGGTTTTGTCCATGTAGAACAGGTCGTTGTCAACACCTGCGTATCCAACAGAGAGCGACCTCTTGACGATAACCACAGTTCGAGCAGCATCTGCATCGATGATTGGCATCCCTGCGAGAGGACCTTCTCCACTGCGTGCAGCGGGATTGGTTGTATCGTTTGCACCGATCACTAGAGCAACGTCGCAATCAGGGAATTCTGGGTTGATTTCATCCATTTCGATGAGTTGTTCGTACGGTACATTTGCCTCTGCCAAAAGCACGTTCATGTGACCCGGCATTCGACCAGCTACTGGGTGAATGGCGTATTTCACTTCGGTATCGTACTTTTCAGCGATGAGATCAGCAAATTCCTTGACTTGGTGTTGACACTGTGATACAGCCATTCCGTAACCAGGGACAATGATGACCTTCTGTGCTCCGTCAAGCATCATAGCAACTTCGTCAGGGTCTGACCCAACCTTCGTACGTGTAAGGGATTCCTTTTCACCGCTACCACCAAAGGACTTGAACAGTACATCTGGTAGCGTTCGGTTCATCGCCTTGCACATGATAAAGGTGAGAATGAGGCCTGATGCGCCGACCAAGGAACCTGCAACAATAAGCACAGAGTTTCCGATGATGAATCCTGTAAACGCAGCGGCAATTCCAGAGAGTGAGTTCAGGAGAGACACAACAACGGGCATGTCCGCACCCCCGATTGGAAGGACTAGGACAACACCAAGGAGGGACGAAATACCGATGATTCCCCAGAGGTAATTTTCATCGGTTGGTGCATCGATGCTGAGGTAGATAAGAACAGCAACCCCAACGACCATCATTACCTTGACTGGGTTCAACCATACTGGGCCCCATGTTGGTGTTTTGATCCACTTTCCGAAGATGCTCACGCCTCCCTTGAGTTTGAACATAGCGAGAAGGGA
>CALDQY010000042.1 GCA_937911445.1 uncultured Rhodobiaceae bacterium
ACCGATTGCTTTTGATTGGTGGTGTTGTCACGATTGCTGTTCTTGGCACAATCTTTCTCCAAGCACCTGCTCCGACATTGACCGTGGATCAACTGATGGATGACAAGGCCACTCTTATCGATGAAGAGGTTGCGGTTCGTGGTGAAATTCGTGATGGAAGCATCAATGAAACGACGATGACGTTCGTATTGGAGGGCTCAGAATTTGATCTGCTTATCGACTACTCAAACGCTGGTTCAATCTCCAACGGTTTAGGTGACAACCGAACCGTATACGCAGAGGGGATCTTCCAGTACCAAGATGGAACGTACGTTGTTGAGGCTGAGACCATCAAGACGTCTTGCCCATCAAAATACGAAGAAGAAGTCTGAACACCTTCAGCGTTTGATTGAAATAGAGTCAGTTGCAGGGGTATATGGGATAGGTGGGGAGCTAGGCGTACCCTGTACCACAAATCGTCTTTACGGTGGGCTGAATGCCTTGGGGCGGCGAAAGCGGCTCATGGGTTCCTGCATGCGGACGTAGATGTCTCGCCCCCACATGATCCGGGTGTTGTGAACCGTTTCCGGAGGGAAACGGGAATCAGATAACCGGGGGAACAGGTCAGGCCGGGAACGGAGCATCCCTACCTGGGGCCATGGGTGCTGTGGGGATCCGGGACGGAGGAAGTGTGTAGATACGGCCTTTGAGTACGAGCGTCCACCCAGGGATTCCCACCTAGATGTCAAACACAACATCGCTGTACCAACCAGGTCCTTCGAAGGTCGGCACTTCTGGCCAAGGCGATTCCAGTGTTTGATTTGCAGTGACCTCTGCAACCATCAAATCCTGACGCGTTACCGCCTTGATTTCCACCTCTTTTTCGACATTATCGGAATGCACCCAACGTACATGTGCTTGCAGGGAGTGAACGTCCTCGTGCTCCTCCATTTTTATTGAACAATCGACAAGCCATTTCTGTTCAACTTCATCCATGAAGAGAACTTCTTCGAGCCACTTGACTAAGAGCAGTCCGTTGGCATCATCATGTGTGGGGATTTGAATCGTCCAGACAGATGTATGATGAATGGCTTCTGAAGGAATATCTGAGGCGAGGAGGTAATCCTGCATACCTGCGGTTGTTTCCTCAAACAATCTCGCCTTCGTCGCGGCAAATGATCGTAGACCAACATCTGCAGTTGTTGGCCTCAACCAGGAACTCATAGGATAACCTCAACGTTTTGAAACTTGAAGCGACCAAGCAATCTCTCCAATTCGATTGACCATATCGTCGAGTCGCAAAACAAATCGATCGGTTCGATCGGCGATGAGGATGCACTCACTTGCAGCATTTGCCAGTTGGGCTGTTTCTTCCACGGAAAGACCGAGCGTAATTGCTGTTGCAACAGCAACAGCAGCGGCATCGATGAGTCCAATCATCTGCCGTATTTCTTCGAGCATGCATTGAACATGAACCGTGTCTTCGTTTCTCGAGTGGATGGTAACACCGTCCTGCCCCTCGAGGATCAGTAGATGCTTCCAGTCATTTGATTCTAGAAGCATTGCTGCTGCTTCAGCACCCGTTGTTGCGCCAAGCCGTCTCCGCATAAGTTCCAACCCTTTCGATTGAAACAAGACCCAATCAACGCCTTGGGTACGATGGA
>CALDQY010000043.1 GCA_937911445.1 uncultured Rhodobiaceae bacterium
CAGGAAGTGGAGAATTGAATGAATGGTTGGAACAGCGAATCGCTTCCTCGACCTATCCAGATTCGATTGCAAAGTTGGGACGCGTCGAAGATGCCGAAAAGCGATGGTTGTTTGAGCAAGCCAAAGGCGTGTTGATTCCATCTCGATTCGAAGGATTGCCAACGGTCTTATTGGAAGCGATGCATGCCGGTGCGCCAACGGTGATGGCTGATGTCAATGATTTGGGCCGTTTGGTAACCGAACCAAATGCAGGATTGTCGGTAACTCCAGGAGATTCACAAGACCTTCTCAAAGCCATCAATACCTTACTAGAAGCCGATGGTGCACAAATCAAAACGTGGTCTGAAAATGGTCATCAAGCCTCCAAACCGTACCTCTGGTCAAACGTAGTCGACGATCTACTCGAAATTTACAAGCGGGTGAAAACATGAGCAAACCTCGACTCGTGATTTTGCATCGAAACATGGGGTTGCTCGGAGGGGCGCAACGCGACCTTATCGTTGCTTTACCAGAACATGCGAAACGGTGGAGCATTACAGTAGCAACCCTGAACGCTCCTCAACTCCTTCTCGACCGGTGTGAACAGCTCGGAATTGAGGTCATCACGCCAGATATTCCATGGCAGTTACCAACAGGGCCTATCGCTGAAGTGACCGCCCGTGCTGGCCGGTCTGCACTCAAATCTTGGCGGAAATTGCGAGCGAGATTGCAACCAGCCCTCGATTCTGCTGATGCATGTTACGTCGTTTTGAGCACAGGCGGAATGGAAGTTCTCGATGTCGTCCCAGACAACTGTCCTTTGTACGTCTACATTCATGAGCGGGACAAGGGCATCTACGATGATGTTCTTCAACGCAATATGGATGGCAAGTTGCGTTATCCTTTGATTGTCAAAAACCTAGCCCTGACTTATCTGCGACGATGGGATCAGCGTTGGCACAAGCGGCTATGGGATCGGCCTCAATCTGCTGTTTCAGCCAACACTCCGACCAGTTCAAGACTGCTTGCCTCATCACATGGCTGGCCTACCTGCAAGGATTGGATTGCAGGAGATGTCAAGTTTAGAGATACACAGCAACGACCTGCTGAAGTCGGTGTCCTTTGGCCTGCGATCGATCCATCTGCTTGGCCTGCAGAAGCGTCGAAACAGGAACAAACCGCCTGGGAATCCTTCAGCCACAAACCAGCAAGCCCATATCTGCTCACGATCGGACGAGCAGGATTCATGAAAGGGAGCAAGGAAGCGGTTCAGGTTGCAGCAGCAGCATCGCTTCCTCTCGTTCATGTTGGAGGAGGCGAAACCGACGAAATGCAACACCAAGCCGACAAGTTCGGGGCTAAATTGACCGTCATGCCACGTATCGATGAAATGGAAATTGTTGCCCTCATGCGAAATGCACACGCTTTGATTGCAACAGCCCGAACCGAAGGATTTGGCCTTACACCAATGGAAGCAGCCATGGTTGGGACACCTGCCTTGGTCGTCAGCGATTGTGGGTTTACACACACAGTGACTGACGGATTCAACGGGCGACGATTGCCTTGGCCAAGCACGGAAGCAGGGCTCGAACAATGGGTCCAAGCTGTTGAAGAGGCTGGTGATGCGTCCAATCGAATTGCATGGTCAAAGGCTGGGCGTGAACGGATTCTTGAGCGATTCACTGCCAACCATCAAGCCGAAGGGCTTGCCCGGAGTCTCGCAGCAATGGGTGTCGATGTCGAAACGACCGATCTCGACATGCTTCCCGGTCTTGACCCAGCCTAATCTCAGAATGAGAACAATGAGGTCTGTCCGCCTTCGCGGATGAGGTTGGCTTTGCGTAACTTCGTCAGCGCTTCATCGATGCGTCGTTGACTGAATTCTCGCTCTTTTTGGAGGAATTGAATCAGTCCCTTCACGTCGACTTGACCAGGATTCAGCGCTTCATCGGCAACAGCATTGCAAGGATGATTCAGGAAAATCTCACGGATTTCATCCAGGCGTTCTGGAAGCTCCTTACCTTTCTCTTCGCAGATGGCTTCGATCGTTCCCAGCGATTTGATGAGTTTGATTCCAGTCTTTGGACCAATACCCTTCAATCCTGGATGGAAATCAGTTCCAATCATAATGGCCAAATCGACCAACTGCTCACGTGAAAGCTCATGTTCTGCCAACATTTCAGACAGAATGATTTTCTGAGCACGAACTGTTCGACCGTGTCGTTTGCTGCCATCGCTCATCAAGTTACGAACGAGAATCGGACTTCCATACAAGAGGGCATCCCAGTCCTGCGTTGCTACAACATCGAGTTGCCCTTTGACCGCCATAACGGCAGCTTGGCCTTCGCCCTCTGCAGCAGCATCGACCCAACGAACGCCAAGCAAGTCGAGCATTTGTTTCGTATCTTCGACCATTTCTGGACTGTAATGGACAATACGCTGCGCCATTTTTTGAGCAGTTTGGTAATCACCATCTTCGAGCGCTTGTTTGTGAGCAGCTTCCGCTTCAAGGCGACGTTCTCGTCGTGCTGCGAGTTCATCCGCCTTCAATTCTGGAGCCGGTCCGTCAAAGATGAACACAGGTTGAATGCCAAGAGAAAGCATGGTTGTTGTTCGTGTCAACATACCCATCAGGTGTGCTACAACACGTCCTTTCGAATCACGTAGAGGTCCGCCATCGCCAGTGGGCGATCGATCTCGTATCGTTGTAAGGAACTGGAACGCCGTCAGGAATGCATCAATTCCAACGCGTTTGCCTTTGAGCTCTGCAAGATTGATGTCTTCAGCATTCGCGAGGTCACGAAGATTGCAGCCCATATCCATCGGTTAGGGACGAGAGTATGTCATGGTTCGCATGCGGTGCCGTGAAGAACAAGCACCAACAGGGAAGCGTATGGGCGAGTGCATTGTTTCCCTGCGCGGATGGCACCCTGCACTCGCTCAAGCGGAACTCTCTGCTCTCTTTCCTGAAGGAGAAGTGAAGCCACTTTCATCGCCTCGCCTTGCTGGACTCAAGTGTTCCAGAGACCCCCCTGAACTCCAGATATCCTCAGGAATTGAAGCAGTCTTCATCGACGGAATCAACATCAAATGGTCGAATGAGGAACTCGTGTTGCATCGTATTGCAGAGTACCTCGGACAGTTTCCACACGATGGAACATCGTGTGCAGTTCATGCTTGGAAGCACGGCGAAGGAATCAGTGGATGTTCTCGGACCGTTATCGCTGGAAAGGTTGGTGGAATCCTGAGCCGTGCCGGAGCTTCAATCGATCTCAAAAATCCTGATTCAACATTCGGCCTCTTACTCGATGGTCATTCGCAAACAGTGACCTTCGGATGGCTCTTGAACCATGGACCCAAAGGCGACTCAAGCATTGAACGTCGAGCAAGCCAGCGGCCGTTCTTCAAGCCAGTAAGTTTGGAGCCGCGTCTTGCTCGACTGGCTGTGAATCTTGCCTGTGGGCCACTCGCCAATGGAGCCTGCCTCGATCCAATGACTGGCACTGGTGGTTTCACCATTGAAGCCATCATGAGTGGGAGACATGCCATCGGAATGGACCTTGATGAAAAAATGATTCAAGGTGCAAAAATGAATCTTGAATGGGTCGGTTCTGAATTGAATCCTTTCGTTTTAGGTGATGCCACGAACATAAAAGCAACACTTCCTGTTGAGGCCCCCTCCTTCTCTGGCGTTGTTCTTGACCCGCCATACGGGCGAAATTCTCAGGGTTCGATGGACCATCGCGCACTTCTCCATCATACGTTAGCAAATGCGAGAGAGGTTGTGGATGGTGGGCTTGTTTTGATTCTGCCAAGTGAACCACGAACCGAACGCCTGAATCACCCGCTCGAAAAGAGCGAGCGGCCTCCACTCAAGCACTATGCTTGGGAGACGATTGAAGAAATGCTCCAGGAAACGGGATGGCGATATGAGAACGCATGGTACGTATCGGTCCATCGATCGCTTGGACGCGTCATTGTCTACGCAACAAGCGCTCCTCAAGATTGAGCAATTCGATCGCATCGGATTCACTCGGTTCAGGGAAGTTCTGGCGATGTGGACAGCCATCATCTAAGATGGCATCGTCGTTCGAATTCAGAACGATTGGATACTTTCGACATCCTTCTGGGCGTACTTCATAGACTGAACAAATCCCTTCCGCATTGACATCGGAACTTGCTGTCAGCAAGAACACACAAGCACGCGTCTTCTCATCGTTCAGTAAGGTTAGGATTCCATTGTTTTCCCATGTGAACGATTCGAGAGACATTCCGGTTCGACGCGAAAGGCGCTTTGCTTCAGCTTCTGTCACGGGCATGGTCGTTTCACGGCAACATGCTGAGCATCCTGTTGGAATGCATGGAAGCTGCTTGACCATATCCGCTACGAAAGTGGTTCTGCATTTGAATCTCGTTGAAGAATCTCAGTCAAGATGCTGTTTAGAGTGGCAATTCAGAAGGTTCGGTTCGATGAGAATAACGTTCAACAGAACCATCTTCACGGACAATGAACTTGTTGAAATTCCACTTGATGGATTCCCTACCTTCATGATCTGGGACCTTACACAACTCAGCATACAGTGGATGCCGGTTGTCTCCATTGACCTCAATCTTAGCCATCATTGGGAAGGTCACACCATACTGCGTTTCACAAAACGTTGCAATCTCATCATGTGTTCCTGGCTCCTGTCCTCCAAATTGATTGCATGGGAATCCAACAACAACTAAGCCTTCGGACTGCTTTGCTTCATACAATGCTTGCATGCCATCATACTGTCGAGTAAAGCCACATGCACTTGCAACATTGACAATG
>CALDQY010000044.1 GCA_937911445.1 uncultured Rhodobiaceae bacterium
GAGACAATCATCTCCTCGTGGCTTTTTGAAACCCATCCTGTTTTCTCGATGGTGTTGCTGCAATCGTAGTGATTCGTCGTACCAAGGCCACGAGTGACCAATCGTGCTTCTTTGATGAAGATGGCCATGAGTTTGACAATGGTATTTGGTAATGCCATTGTCCTCACCTTGTAGCCATTTGATTTCAGATGCCGAGCAATGTTTGGCATCGTAATTGCCGAAGTTGCCATCATGAGTCGCTCTCCATTGAGTTCACTCCGCTCCAATGCTTCAGCATGCATCCATGCAACATCACGCACATCGACAGGTGCAAAACTGATTTTTGGGAATCCTGGGTACGAACTTTGCACAATGGATTCAATGATGCGCAGGGAAGTTCCTGATCGCCCGCTGTGCAGTGGACCAAAAATTACGTTCGGATTGACCGTTGTTAATTCAACATCTTCGTGCGAGGATGCAAACGCTCTTGCAGCTTGCTCAGCAAGTGTTTTACTCTTGGTGTATGCAGAAATATCCTTCTCCAAATCGGTCCAATCTTGTTCAGTGAAGATGTAATTTTTGGTTGTTGGAGTTGCTCCTGATATGGCTGCAGTTGATGAAGTAATCACAAACTTACGAATTCCATATTCGTACGCCGTATTGAGGACTCGCATTGTACCTTCCCGAGCAGGACCGATCAATTCCATCTCGTCTTTAGGTTCGTAAGCAGAAAATGGTGAGGCAGTATGGATAACAGCATCGATGCCTTCCATGGCTTTGTCCCAGCCTGCGTCGACAATCAAATCGAGTGTACACAATTCGAGTGCATCATTGTGGTCAAAATCACTACGAATTGACTGGTGTTGTTCTTCTGGGGAGCGAGTCGTTCCTCGCACCTTGTATCCACGTGATAGGAATTCCTGAGTTACATGTCGCCCTAGGAACCCTGTACACCCAGTCACGAGAACATTTGGATATCTTTTGCTCATGTTTTCTTCCTATGTGCGTCAAGGTTTGAAGATTTGTCAAACCAATTCAAACGGTTCTGCACAGCAGCCATGCAGGTGCTGTTTTCATAAACCAAGTCGAACATGATGTAGTCAGGGATACCATGACTGAGATGGC
>CALDQY010000045.1 GCA_937911445.1 uncultured Rhodobiaceae bacterium
CGCTTGAAGCGAAACGTCTCTGTCTTCTTGGAATTCAAAACCACGATCGTTGAGTTGTTGTGAGGCCTTGTTTGAAGCGACGTTGGCCCAGATGATGTTGATGATGAGCAAGGCAACAACCCACATGGCGATGTTAAAGATTCGCTTGCGCTCCATGTTCACCATTTCCTTTGTTTACCTTATGAGGTAATGTTCAACACCAAGACGTCGCATCGACTCCTTCATCCATGCCAATTTGCGCTTCTTTCGCTCAGGATTGGTTGTACCTGACCACTGCCCGACGACATCGGTTCGGAAACCAACACAATGAATTTCCTCGAGCGAGCGTCCTAGGGCGTGAATGATACAGAGCGCACGATCACCATCGGTGAATCCACCGGGATTGTGCATGCCTTCCAGTTCGGCATTTGCTTGATGGGTCAATGTCAGATGAGGAGGGTGTTCGAGTTGAGCCCATGCTTCAACTAAACGCGACCAAACATCGTGATTGTCTCCATGTGCATGGAGAACGATGTGTACGCCTGCTTTTGCTGCACGCTCGAGGTGTTCAGCGCCATCACCATCGCTTACAACACACAGAACCTTGGTCAAATCATCGACCGCTCCAACTGCACCATCGGCTGCAACAAACAATGCACCTGGATAATCACTGACTGAAATCGATTCACTTCCTGCCCCGACAACAACCAATCGCTCAGCGGAACAAATGGATTGCTTGAGCTTCAACAATGCCGAATGGCGTGTTGTCGACTCCCATTCTGAACACCCATACGGAGCGTCCTTCAGGAATTGCTGAGACATTTCGCTCGCTGACAACTCATCTGCTTCCTCAGACCATCCAAAGGCATCGCGAACCTCATCCTGCAACGAGAGAAGACCATCAACAGCAGGATTGAGCACAGCCCTCCCAAACCAACAGCCTTGAAGAAAGATATGCATTGTCAGGTTCATATGGTATCGAGTTTTTTCACTGCTTGTGCCGAGACCAACCAGTCAACCATCCATCACCGATGAGATTACGCTTGCGCGTTATCCATTCTTGCCTCAGGCAAGCGGTTGGATTCAACATATGGCTGCAAAGCACAACATCACCTTGGATGATTTGCTCGATGGTTCGCTGATGGAACCTGCACGAAAGCGAGCGCGTATTCGATTGGTCGATAGCGTTCAATCGAAAGACGGTGTTGAATTGAGTGGCGGTGACATCCATACTGAAGAAGGACGTTTGATCGAAGCGTTCTCGTTCTATTATGCTCGGCTCGTCATCTGTGCATCTGAGGACGAACGATTGTTGGCTCGCTGGGCACAAGCAGAAGCGGCACGAGCAGAACACCTGCTGATTCGAGACAGTCAAAATCTTGCCAACATTGCCCACACCTACATTTCCGTACTTGAGCAGTCACAGCAGGGTCAATCCAATCAACGCGGCATGGTCGCAACCGACATCCAATCCCTTCGGCAGTCTCAAGATGGGTTGGAATGGAAGCTTGGTCTTGCCGACTTCATCGAAGTCTGTCCACGGATCACTGGAAACCGTTGGCGATTGCCGAACTGTGATGTCGATGCAGGGATGGTTCGTTTGCATAACGAACAGAAGTATTCCTCAACAGCGAAACTTGCTCGATTGTTGCGTGAGCACATCAAGTCTGATGTTGAACGTGAAGGTCTCGAAAAGATGGCTGAGGTGACAACCGACCTCGCCGTTCGCCTCGCTGAACCCGTTGGTATGGTTCGCAACCTCCTCGCTCAGAAAACAAGCGATGCAATTGCATTGGTCGGTGCCGAAGAGGACGATTGGCCCCCCTGTATGCGCAAAGCGGTTGCAGACCTCTCTGCAGGCGTGAACGTGAATCACTTCGGAAGACTGTTCCTTGCTTCAATGGCAGGAACCTTGGCGCTTCCTCAGGAAGCCTGTGTTGATTTCTTCAGAGGCGCACCCGACTTTGACGAAGGGACAACAACGTACCAAGTTGGGCACGTGTATCAACACGGCTACACGCCCTCAGGCTGTGGCAAACTCAAGGTCAATCACAACTGTCCGGTTCTTCCTGGCGATGACCGTCTCTGCGACCAGCCTTGGCTCGACCACCCACTGAAATACATCCGGGCAACGCAACGAAGAAAGCACCGTCAGCAACAAGCTGAAGCACCCAAAGAGACACCGGAAGAACCCACTCCTGAAGCAAGAGTTTGAAGTGGAGGAGTGTCTACCACCACACAAGGAGCACCATGGCACGAATCCTCGTATTGACTGTTGACCGAGACAATGACCTCGGAATCAAGACGTCAATTCGCGGCCCTGTTGTTGGACGACGTCAGGTCCTTACGGCTGCTCTCAAACTCGGAATTGCCGATCCTGAAGAAAGCGATACCAATGCGATTCTAGGCGCTCTTTCACAACACGATCAGCTTCTTGAGAACGGTGCAGATGAGGACGAGGTCGAGGTCGCCATCCTAACAGGCGATGAGAAAGTTGGCGTTCGCTCCGACCGAGCCATCGCTGCTCAACTCGAAGAAGTCGTTTCTGCCTATCAACCGGATGAAGCACTTCTCATTACCGACGGGGCAGAAGACGAGTCCGTTCTACCGATCATCCAATCGCAAGTTCGTATTGGTCACGTCGAGAAAATCATTGTCAAGCAGTCCAAAGGTATCGAAGGAACCTACTACTACATCGTCAAAGCACTGGAAGATGAAAAGTGGCGAGCTCGATTCATGGTTCCTCTTGGCCTTGTTCTCGCTATTCTTGGACTCGGCATCATGCTGCCCAATGAAATCGGTGGCATCGTTATTGGTAGCCTGCCGCTTCTACTCGGATTGTTCATCTTCGCAAAGGGAGCAGGTATTGAAACAACGGTCAACCGTGTGATTCAGGAGATGCGTGAGAACGCTGACGCTGCGATGTTTTCCTCACTGTTATGGACGGCTACGGTCTTCAGTGCCATCTTTGCCGGTGCAGAAGGATGGCAAACGTTTGACGATCTTGTCGATACGGAGTCAAGGTCCATTTTGTGGATGCAAGTTGCAAACTCATCCCTTGCTTGGATCGTTATCGCCTTCTTGACCTCAACCGCTGGATTCATGCTCCTACGCCTCAAGCGCGGAAGTTTCTCGGGATCTTTGATTGTCCTGAGCATCTTTGGTATGGTCGTATACTCGTTTGTCAACACCTCGTTGCAGATTGCCATCGACATTCTGCAAGGCAATGCGTACGAGTTCAACGTTCAGAACATCATCAACACCCTGTCCGTCCCATTCGGCTGGATTGCAGTCCTATGGGTTACGATGACCATCCTCAAAGGATTGCGACAAAAGCAGGCCCAATCCGATCGATACTGGGGCATCTAAGTCGGAGAGATGGAACACACCTATCCTCAAACCTCAAATTGAGGAAGCATAACGCAAGCCCATGAGTTCCATCTCTGCTCAAGATTTGCAGCGTTTGGCCGGCCTTCAGGGGTATGATTTAACCCTCGAAATTGACGTCATGTCCAGGAAATACGGTATGAGTCCGGATGAGATTGTTGCCATCCTTCGATCCGCTAATCAATCGCAACAACCAACGCAGCAACCGTTCGAACCTGTTGCAAGCAAAACCGTTCCTGAACTACCAAATCGACCCCGTGAAATCTCAATGCAAGGCTTGCA
>CALDQY010000046.1 GCA_937911445.1 uncultured Rhodobiaceae bacterium
AGTCCACAACCAAGTGCAACGATGGGTTGCATGGTGAATCCTCAGGGTGTGACCCGACGGGAGTCACGTGGGAATGGGATGACTTCACGAATGTGATCTGCTCCACTGAGCCAAGAGCAGACTCGGTCGACTCCAAGGCCGAATCCTCCGTGCGGAACGCCTCCGTAGCTGCGTGTATCGATGTAGAATTGGTAAGCCTCCTTTGGCGTTCCTTCTTCTTCGAGACGTGCGAGAATTTCTTGTTCGGACCACGTACGCTCTCCGCCACCAATGATTTCACCATAGCCTTCAGGGGCCAAAAGGTCGTGACAGAGTACGTACTTGTCATCCTCTGGATCGACACGATGGTAGAATGGTTTTGCAATCTTCGGGTAGTGCGTCAAGAAGTGAGGCACATCGAAGTCTTGGGTGAGAATCTTCTCTTTCGAATAATCAAGGTCTTGGCCCCATTCAACATCAACACCTTTGGCTTGGAGAATCTCGATGGCTTCGTCGTAGCGCATTCTTGGGAACGGCGAATCAGCGTACCGTCCGATGAGTTCCAAGTCACGGCCGAGCGACTGCAATTCTTCGCTTCGCTCATCGAGCAATGTCGATGCGATGTGGCGTACTACGCCTTCTCCATGGTTCATGACCTCATCGTTGGTTGCCCAAGCAATTTCCATTTCAGCATGCCAGAACTCCGTCAGGTGACGACGTGTTCGCGACTTTTCTGCACGGAACGATGGTGCAATGGTGTAGAGGCGTTCCAATGCAGGCATGGCCGCTTCTGCATAGAGTTGCCAGGATTGGGTCAAGTAGGCTTTGCGTCCGAAGTATGGAACTTCGAAGAGTGTTGAACCGCCTTCCACAGCTCCAGCAACGAAGTTCGGTGCTTGATATTCGACGAAATCCAGATCACGGAAGTAGGAATGAATCGCTCCAAACACCGAGGATCGCATCTTGAGCATCGTTGTCATTCGGCTAGTTCGCAAGTAGAGGTGTCGATTATCAAGGAGGAACTCAGTCTCACCACCATCGGCGGCCTTCATGGCAGATTCAGTGATTGGGAACGGACGTTCTGGGTCGACAGGACCTACGATTTCTACTCCAGAGACAACGAGTTCATGACCACCCTCGCTTCGCTCATCGACGTTGACCGTTCCGCGTACGATGAGGGAGGATTCGATGAGCGCAGATGCAACTGCTTCGAATGCATCATCACCAACAACATCTCGCTTTGCAACGCATTGAATGGTTCCTGTCGAATCACGTAAGACAACAAAACGGATTTTATTGGAGCCACGGGTTCGCTTAATCCAACCCTTGAGCTCCACTTCTTGTCCATCGTAATCGCCGTTTTGCACATCACCAATCCAGATGTCTTTGGCCATGTCACCCCGTTTACGTTCTCACATATCATGTTTGGAGTCGGACCTGTTGGTTCTATAATGGAATGTGGGTATTGTTCCAACAGAACGGCGAAAGCATCAAACAGGACCCAAGCGAACTACACACGTGAGCAAAATCGTTGTCTACGCAGTTGGAGGTAATGCTCTGGCACCACCTGGCTCTTCCGATGATGGCCAATATGCACTGGTCCTTGCCAGAGTCATGAGTGATGTTGTCGATTTGCTTGAAGCGGGTTGGTCGGTTGTACTCACGCATGGGAACGGTCCGCAAGTCGGTGAATTGATGTCGATGGATGGTGAAGTTTCTCATGCAATGGACGAATGGGTCGCTGCCACACAAGGCATGATTGGGCACACACTTTCCCTCCAATTGAACAGCATTCTCAAACATCGCCATCGGCCTGAGCGTACTGCAGTTGTTTTGACAAGAGTCTTGGTTGATGCTCAAGATCAAGCCTTCGCATTTCCTACGAAACCGGTTGGACCTGTCTTGTCCGCACAAGAAGTCATGGAGCGTGACTGGGACATTGCTACGACGGTTCATGGTCCCAGGCGTGTCGTTGCAAGTCCATTGCCAGAACGTATTCTTGACCTCGACGTCATACAAACCCTCGTTGAGCAACGGGCCGTCGTCATTTGCGGAGGAGGTGGTGGAATTCCTGTTATTGAACACGAACGTCACTATACCGGTGTTCCGGCAGTGATTGACAAAGATCGTCTCTCCTCATTACTCGCTGTCGATTTGCAAGCCGAGGCACTCATCATTTCGACGGGTGTTCCCGCTGTCTATACGAATTTTGGCGAGGACAGTCAGGAAGAGCATCGCCATCTCAGTGTTTTGGAAGCAGAATCACATTTGGATTCGGGACAATTCCCCTCCGGTTCAATGGGTCCCAAAATCAAGAGTATGATCGATGCAATACGAGCATTGCCGAGCATGCGCTCGATTCTTTGTCAACCAGGCGATGCTCTATCTGCAATGAGAGGCGACGCTGGAACGACATTGTCCCAAGATGATTAAATACAACCTGACGGAGGCAGGCGTGGGCCTGTAGCTTAGTCAGGTAGAGCGACGGACTCTTAATCCGTCGGTCGCGGGTTCGAACCCCGTCAGGCCCGCCTACAATCGACCATTCGGATTCATGAGTGTTTGAACGCCTTCACCACTGGCCAAAACAACAGCATCGCACATGTTGTTGAACAAACCAACTTGGACAACCCCAGCTACGTTGAGGATGTTTGCTTCGACTGCGACTGGGTCGCGAATAGTTGCACCAGTTCGAGCATCAGCGATGCAATTTCCGTTGTCTGTGTGAACGTGATTCTCACCATCCATTCGCAAGACCACATCGCAGTTCAGCATGGATGAAAGAACGGATACGGTAACATCACATGCGAAGGGCGTTATTTCGATAGGGATGCCGAATGCACCCAAACAGTCGACTTGCTTTCGATCGTCAGCAACGACAACCATTGCAGCAGACTGTTG
>CALDQY010000047.1 GCA_937911445.1 uncultured Rhodobiaceae bacterium
AGAATTGCATTCTTTCGGTCATGACGTAATCGGTTGAGATACCAGATTGATGGACCTCCATCCATCATACCAGAGGTAGAGACGATGACATCTGCATCAAGCGCTTTCTTACGATCGGATTTGCTTGAAACTCGACGGCACCACCTCCATGCTGATTCAAGAGCTGATGGGTCGCGAAGTGTTTCTGGATGTTCCATTTGCAATTTTGCTACTCGCTTACCCATTCCATCAACATGGACATCTAGTTCAGGGAGATGTTTGTGAAGTAGCATTACAACGTCTTGAGTTCGGCCATTCGCAAATGCTGGTACAAGAGCTGTTCCGCCTCGGTCGACAACCTCAACAATTCGTTCGATAAATCGTTCATTTTCTTCTTGTTTTGGAGGATGATCACGTCCACCATATGTCCCTTCCACGAACAAAACATCAGTTTTGACAGGTTTTGCACCGATTGTTAGTTGCGAATCCCTTGTATCGAAGTCACCAGAAAACAATACTGATTTATTGGGTGTTTCTACATGAAGCATCGCCGCACCGGGAATGTGTCCAGCACGGTGGAGTTCAAGTTTCCAATCATCTTGTTTCCATGAGGCATTGAATTTGTGCGTATCCCATGCAGAAAGTGCAAGGTCTATGTCACGTTTGTCCCACGGGAGAGGGTAACCTTCGATCGATGATACTTTGTGGCAATCGTACCACATCATTTCTGATATCGCTGCAGTCAACTCTGTTCCATGGAGTGTAGAATTATGGTTTGAAGCAAGCCAGGGCACCATACCTAGATGATCGATGTGTGAATGTGTAATGATTGCATGAGAAACATGCGGTGCTTCATTTGGATATCGAGGTGGTTTCGTCGGAGCAATTCCATAATCGAGCAAAAGCCGATTTGATGTTGGGTCTTCGAGTACAATACCAACATTACCTACCTCGTTTCCACCGCCAAGATAGTGGTAGCGCAATCCACGTTCTGGAGGGTTCTGGGGATAACCAGATGTTCGACCCGGGGCGTAGACGACCATAATGATTGGAGAGAATAGACCTGAATGAACTTGTGGGTCACACCCCTTTGTTTCCATTGGAAAAATTTTCATGATGGTTTGACATCTAATTCATCTCAAAATACCATTAACAATATACACTATACGCGATAAAATACGATTGTACTTCGTTGATTTCAGTATTTATTTTTCTTCGTTGATCTTTGTCCAATTAGAATACTGCCTCCAGTAGAAACATAGGGGTCTAAGAATGCCGATTGAATTTATCAAAAAATTGGTAATTCTTTTTTCTCGTGGACAACATTCTATCATTGAATTCATATTTCTGCATACAAGGTCAAATATGACAGTGTCCACTGGAATATACATGTCTCAGCTCCATTTCATCGTCGATGAGGATCTATGCTACGGTTGCGGGGCATGTATTGGGCTCTGTCCAACTAACGCATTGTCAATGAAAGGACTTCTCGCATTGGTAGAGCAGTCTCAATGCACATACTGTGAACTTTGTATACCCAGTTGTCCGGTTGATGCATTACTCATTGAGGCGAGATGATTGTATGAATGTCCTTATTGTTGGAGCGGGTCTTGTTGCATACGGATGTGCATACGCTGCTCTTCAAGATGGACACAAGGCTCATGTTGCAGATCATTCAATCGAATTTGGACTACCGAATATGTGGCCGAGTGTTCTTCTCGAGCGAGATTCGATACCCTTGTCATTTTCAACAGATCAAAATTTCGAAGGTTCAGACAGCTCCTTTCGTCATGAATGGATAATGAAAGGTATGAGTATAGAATTGGCAAGATTAGGTGCTGAGTATCTTCATCGTACA
>CALDQY010000048.1 GCA_937911445.1 uncultured Rhodobiaceae bacterium
TTGAATCGATGCCTTGCCGAAAACACGCACTTGGCCGTTCTCGACGATGGTCACTGTCTTTTGTGTCTCGTCGATGACGTTTCCAGAGCGTCCGACGAGTGTTGAATCAGTGGAATCAACAACGGTCAGTCGTTGACCAATCCAAGTTGTGTTCATGTCCGCCATCTTATCTCACCTCCACATTGAATCCATTGTTTCGTAGTACATTTGCTGCCTTCTTTTTGTGATCGCCTTGAAGTTCAATGATTCGACCTTTGACAGTTCCCCCGGCAGCGCATTTGTTTTTGAGTAGTTTTGCTAATTCGTTGATGTCGATGGCAACGTCGTCAATTCCTTCCACTTTGGTTACGATTTTTCCGTATCTCCTTCTATCGGTGGACAAGATTGCTCGTTGTTGTTCCTTGGCGATTTCTTGGCAGATGCATAGTTCGTCTGGTAGACCACATACACCACAAATTGCCGCCATAGTCGTTCATCACCTCGTGTTCATTCAGTTGTTCCCTAGATGGGTCTTGATTCGTGCAATACTTCGTCGAGTAGCCTTGTAAGCACCCATGTTGGATGGTGTACCACCAAGCGCTTTCTCGGCTTGTAGTTGGAGGAGTTCGTCTTGCAACTCGAGCAATCGTGCTTCAAGAGCTTCACGGCTCATAGCGGAGATGTCTCGGTTTCGTACGTGACTCACTCTTCCACCTCCTCGGTAGGAGCGTCTTCGCCTTCCTCGCCTGCGGCTTCTCGGATCTTCAACTCCTCATCGGAGAAGATGGAAATCTCGTGTGGCAGACGAACGTCCTTGCGCATAATTTCAACAGTGACGCCGATGGTTCCGAGTTTGCGAACGGCAACAGCGTAACCCTTGTCCATGTGCTGGAGTGCAGTCTCACCACAGTACTTGACGTGACCCATGATGAACTTCTGCGTTCGGTTTCGGGAACCTGTGAGTTTACCAGCGACAGTAACGATGACACCACGAGCGCCTTCGGACATGATGTTCTCTGCTGCACTGTTTCCAGCACGGCGGTAGTACCATCCACGTTCGAGGGAAGATGCGATCCACTCTGCCATGACTTGAGCGTTCAGGATGGAATCCTTTTGCTTGATTTCTTCGACCTTTAGTTGAGGGTCAAACAAGTCAAACTCGCTCTTGAGGCGACCTTCAAGTTCCTTGATGATCTTACCCTTTCGTCCAATGACGAGACCTGGCTTGACAGCATGAACGGTCACTTCGGTGCCGTTTGGTGTACGCTTGATGTCCAATCCACCGAAGCCAGAGCGCTTTGTGTTCTTCATCAAGAATTCCTTGACGAGGTGACGCTCGACGTTTCGGTCAACAATTGCTTTGATTGTACTCTTCTTTCCTGCCATGATCGTTCACCTCAGAAGTCATCCTCCAACTCATCGTCGGTTGCGGTGAAGTCTTCGAGGAAAATCTCGAGGTTCACCTGGTAGTGGTTGCTTGGCGTTGCACGTCCACGGGCACGTGGAATCCATCCTCGGCGGATTTGACCACGGTGGGCTGCAACGTGTGTGATTTCCATATCTTCTGGTTCGACATCGTCGTATTGGTGACGTGCGTTCTCCATAGCACTCTGAATGAGCTTGATGAAGGCACGGCTTGCCTTGACTGGGTATCGACCTGGTCCGACCTTACCCTTTCGGTGGCCAACCATCGAAGGACCTGATCGCTTTCGTCGCTTGTTTCCACTACCCAAGCGGTATGGGACAGCAGTTGCCTTTCGACGGATGTCTGCACGGTCTGAATCGATGAGGAGAACCTCGTTGAGGTACTCGACTGCTCGACCAGCGGTCATGCCTTTGATAGCACGAGCGACTTCGAAACAGTGCTTGACGTGCATGTCAACGTTGACAGCACGAGCTGTTGCGAGTCGGCTTCCTTGGAGGAGTTGGGTGTAACCACGTTGTGGGAGTTGTCGACGCTTTGTTCGACGGTCCATGTTTCGCTTGTTGCTCATCATCTTCACCTCACTTCAATGGTACGTGCTTCGATGAACGGGTAGCACCAACACCCGGCCCACTGTGGGCAACTCCACGTCGTGTGATTGCGAATTCACCAAGGTAGTGTCCAATCATCTCAGGTTTGACATCGACCTCGACAAAGTTCTGGCCGTTGTGAACTGCGATGGTCTTACCAACGAATTCTGGGAGAATTGGCATGTCACGTCGATGAGTACGGATTGTGTTTGACTTGCTTCGCTGGACACGGTCACGGAACTTTTCGTTTTGTTCTGAGAGACCACGAACGATCGAGCGTCGAACACGAGCAGGTAGAAGGCGAGCGAGATACTCGTCGGATCCTTCTTCAGGGAACATTGGCATGTTGACCAAGGTTTCAATGTCGTACCCACGGTATGTGAATTCCTTCTTCTGTCGGGCCGTAGTGGTCGAAAGTCGCTTACGTGCCTTTCGTCGACTGGCCTTTGGGGTCATGAATGACTTCTTCTTTTTACGTCCCATAGATCAACACCTCATACTCGCTTGCCGCGACCTCGTCCCGTGCGGCGTGGGGCAATCAAACCAACCTTGGCACCTGGAGGGGTGCTTCGTGCAACTGAGTTTGGTCCGTGAACAGCCTGGTGGTTTCCACCACCGTGTGGGTGATCCACAGGGTTCATGGCAACACCGCTAACATGCGGGAAGAGTTTACCACGAGCCTTAGCCTTGTAGTGAGCAGCACCTGCAGTTCGCAGAGGCATCTCATCACGGCCGTGACCAGCGAGCACACCGATGGTGGCTCGACAAGTGCCTGGAAGTTCCTTAAGGGAACCGGATGGCATTCGAATACGGACTTTGTCGCCAAGCTTGGCTTCGACAACACAGGAGTTTCCTGCAGAACGGGCAACTTTGCCACCGTCACCTGGTCGAAGTTCGACGTTGTTGATGGCTGTTCCTTCAGGAATTTCCGAAAGTGGTGTAATGTTTCCAGGTCGCAGTGAGACATTGTCTCCAATGGCGATTTGGCTACCGATTGCGACACCTTCTGTTGCAACAACAAGTGTGGTGTCACCGTCTGGTAGTTTCACACGAGCCAATGGGGCTGTGTGGACAGGTGAGTGAACCAATTCTGTAACCTCACCAACCACATCCATCTCTCGTGGCATTCTGTTTGCACCAGGGAATCGGTGACTTGACACACGATACCGTGGTGATGATCCTTTGCGCTGTGCACGAATTCTCTTACCCATAATTCCTCACCTCATAGAGCTCCTAGACGCATTGCAGCGTCTTCTGCGTCGTAGCCCTCTGCCAAACGAACGCTCGCATGCTTTCCATGCTTGGTATTGCGTACGTTGACGGAGTCAACTTCAACTTCGAAAATGGTTTCAACTGCACGAGCGATCTGCTTCTTCGTAGCAGCTCTACGTACAATGAACTCAAGGCGGTTCTGTGTCGTACGTGCTTCCATGGTCTTTTCAGTCAACCATGGCATGATGATAACGTCGTATGCATTCATGATATCACCTCAGTTGAGAGCCTCCACAGCGTCCTTCGTAAAGACGGTCAAGCGGCCGACATCGCCACCAGGGGCGAGGTCTTCTGCGCTGAGATCCTTTGCAGCAACGACATCGACACCGGGAAGGTTTCGAGCGGCTTGTGCTAGACCAGCCTTTTCCTTGACGACCAAGAGTACGGACTTTGGCGTCTTGTGAACACGGCCACGCATGGTTGCCTTACCAGCACGGATCTTGCGGTTAGAGCGAGCACGGTAGAGATCGTGTCCAAGTCCGAGTTCGTTGAAGATAGCAAGGACCTTGCGAGTGGCGGATCCGTGGTTGAAGGTCTCGATATTGTATTCCTCTGTCTTTCCATCGACGGTCTCTGTGTAGTTACCGAGAACGATTGGAAGGTGCTCGACCGACTCATCGAGTTGGTGACCACGAGCGGTGACCAATTCCATATCGACGGTTGCGGAAAGTGCAGCGTCACGAGCCATGCGTCGTTGCTTGGCGTTGAACTTGCGGGACCAGTCCTTCTCGACCTTTGGTCCGTGAGCGCGACGACCGCCGAGTGTGTGTGGGTTTTGTGCAGCACGGCGTTGTCCAGTTCGTCGCATGATACGGGAGACACCACGGCCCTTACCCCACCATTCGACGGAGTGCTTCATACCTGCCATAGGGCGGCGCTTTCCGACGTGTCGGCGAGAACCGTAGGCTTGTCGGCGGTTGGCTCGGCTGGATGCGACGGCATCACGGACGAGATCAA
>CALDQY010000049.1 GCA_937911445.1 uncultured Rhodobiaceae bacterium
AAGCGTATGCTTGCAAAACGTGGCGATCCGGTCGGGAAAGCCCTCGCTGGCTCGTTGCACGCAGCACATGATGAGGAGATTTCACTTGTTGGAAATTTCAAATCCCCGAATTTTGGATCGGGTTCGTTTATTCGCCGTGGTGACGGAAAGCAAGGATATCTTGCTGGATTGCAAAATCATCAGAATCTCACATTACGTATGTTGCCGTGGGAAGAACATGCACGAAAAGGCATGTACTTCTTCTCATGGGAAGATGGATTTGTATGCACTGGACCAAATCCAAACCCTCCAAAAGGATGGTTGGAGGATGTTCTTGAGCGATCTCGTTTTGATTTCAAACACGAAGAATTGGAGGGCGTCGATGTTTACGTGGCTGGGGATATAACCAGCCAAGAGGTTCTCAACGGTACGCCTTCCTCACAAGGATGGGTTCGTCTCACATTCAAACATGGGCCAATTGTTGGCATTGATTTGCAGTCGCTGAAAGCTACGAAAGAAAAACAGAGTGCGTTTGTTCACCATCTTGCACTTTCAATGCTTCCTCCATTGCTGACCTCAATTGTTGACATAGACGCGATGTGGGTACCAAATGGATGGGACCTGGATGATCGTCTTCCAACTGGTGCACAAGAAGGTCTTGAGAAGTTGATGGCTGGTTGGCATGGTTTGACTGTTCCAGAAGGCAACCTCACACGGGCTTGTGAACGTGCAGTTCTTGATTCACTGGATTTCGGTTTGCTTATTGGCTCTTCATGGAGCAAAGGAGATTCCGTTGAACAGATTCTAGCATCTTTGGGTGACATGCAAGGCTCACAGGATGAGAAACTGCTTGCAGCAGGTGTGTTCCTTGAGGCCATGGAACAAACAGAAGAAGGAATTCGAATCGATGCAAGAGGTGGACGACAGGAACGTGAAGGAAGCATCGTCGAAGTCATGGAGGGTGCAAGTCTCACCGATGCAGTCCATGCCTTGTGGGAAGATTTTGGCCTAGCCGGACTCACATCCATTGGGATTGAAGGTGATGAAGCCGAAATCATTTGGGAACAACAATTGAAGAAACCTAAACCCCTCAAAACGTTCCTCAAAGGATTGGATTCGTCGAGGAAGAAAGCACAGCAGAAAGCAAAGTTCCCTTACCGCATTGGCGATCTTCCAGGACCCGTTGGTGCAATTCATGATTTGATTCTCACTGGCCTATTGGAAGGTCCGGGAATTGCTGAACGAAAAGCCACATCACGCCATGACGATATCGATGGCGCTGCTGCGGGGTGGGCATGGTTGCGTGCTGCAGAACGCTCAACAGGACAAGAATGGCATTTCGAATCGCTTGCTCGAGACCGAGGTGGAGCTTGGATGGAAGCAACGAAAGCATTACTTGAAGCAGGAAAAACTCTCCTCAACTCTGAAGAAAGCACAACTACAGATTTCATTGGGGCCTTGAGTGTCTTACATACGTCAACAGGACAACAAGAGCCTCTTCCAGATCAGCCCAATGCTTGACTCAAATCTTCCCAAAGATCCTCAACATCTTCGATTCCAACACTGATTCGAACATATCCTGGCTCAATTCCTGCAGCGATGCGAACGTCCACAGGCATGGCCATGTGACTCGAGGTGGCGGGTACTTCAATCAGTGATTCAACACCACCGAGCGAGGTTGCTTCATAGAATAACTTCAGTTTGGACATGAATTCCATAGCACCCTCATCGCCTCCTGCGACGACAATTCCGAGCATTCCGCAACCTTTCGGTACAACGCGCTGAGCAATTTCATATTCAGAATGTGAAGGCAAGGTAACATGCTGAACACGGACCACGTTCGGGTGATCTTGGAGTCGACGTGCAAGTTCTGCAGAATTTGATGTGAGAATTGGCATGCGTGCATGAAGGGTGCGCATACCTCGTTCGAGAAGGTAACAATTGTGAGGGTCTGGAGCACCTCCAAAGTGGACACGGCCCATGAAAATCTTCGAAATTAACTCCTTTGATCCAACAACTGCTCCTCCAAGAAGATCAGAATGGCCCCCGAGGTATTTTGTTGTGGAATGGATGACCAAATCAGCGCCCATGCTCAAAGGCTGGCAACCCCAAGGTGAAGCGAATGTGTTGTCAACGACAACCAGCAGATTGTGTCGTTTTGCAACCTCAACCATCGCTGGAATGTCGCAAACTTTGAGGTTTGGATTTGTGATGGTTTCGATATACATGATTTTCGTATTGTCTTGAATGGCTGCCTCGTAGGAAGAAGGGTCACGAATATCGGCCATTGTTGTCTCGATACCTAGTCTTGGCAATTCTTCCGTCATGAGACCATAGGTTCCCCCATAAACATCAGCTGATGCGACGATGTGGTCACCTTGATTGAGGAGCATCAACATGGTTGTCGAGATAGCTGCCATACCACTTGAAAACGTTTCAGCATCTTCTCCGCCCTCCATCGCACAGATCTTCTGGGCGACTGCATCGGAATTAACAGAGGAAAGCCGTGAGTAAAGAAGTGTATGCTGGGCACCAGCAGCCCAGCCAGCATAGCGTTCTTCCGTGAGCTTGTAGGTCGATGAAAGAAAGATTGGTGTGTTCACAGAATCTCCAATGTGATTGGTTCCTGCGTGCACGTTTTTGGTCGCATCGCGGTGATTGTTGTGTTCTGCCATGGTCCCGCCCAATATTTCCTCATGGCAGACAGGACTTGAACGATGTGCTACTTTTCGATGACTTATTCTTCCTCGGGATCAAAGATGACAACAGATTTTGGAGGTTGATTGTTTGGACTCTCGCGTAACTCAACCATGAGATTACCGATGAGCAGGGCACCACCGCCAACCGCAATCCAACCCGTCCAACTGGTCATACCCAAGCCTAGGGCAAAGATGGTCGCCCAGACCGGTTCGAGGGCATAGATGATAGCTGCTTGAACAGGGTGTAGGAATCGTTGAAGCAGATTCAACAACAACAGAGCGAACAACGATCCAATCAGGCCTAAACAGAGCAGTGGAACGATGACTCCGTCGTTCGCGAGAACCGATAATGCATCGGTTGTTGACGTTCCTGCTGTGAGAATCGCCACAACAAAGCTTCCGATAGCGACGATGAGAAAGGAAGTGCTTGTTACGCCAATTGGGCTCATTACTTCGGTTATTTTCTGCGTGTAGAGAATATGCAGAGCAAAGAAGAAGGCGCAGAAGACCGTAAGTACTTCCCCTGCGCCCCATGACAGATGAGGTGGCCCCTCAATGAAACCTGCCCCAAATGTTGCAAGGGCAACACCGAGAATCATGGTCCGAGTCACTTTTTGTCCAGTCAGTGCCGTCGTAATCAACGCCGTAAAAACGACGTAGAGCGAAGTCAAGAACGCTGATGTCGATGGTGTGATTGAATCGAGACCAATCATCTGGGTGATGAAACCAACAAGCAAGATGCTGCCAAGTATTGCTCCTCCTTTCCACAATTGTTGATCACTTAGTGCTGAACGGGCCTCCTTTGAAATCAAAAAGAGAGCAATGAAGGCGATGAGAAATCGTCCACCAACGAGCGTTGCAACAACGGGTGTTCGGCCATATGCCTCGATTTCTGGTTGGATGGCATTCATTGCTTGTTTCATCCAAATGAAGGTTGCACCCCAAGCGAAAGTCACGGCGAGAAGGCCCCATGCAGCCTTTCGACGCATCAATGCCTCCATGATTCCCCTCTTCCCTTCATAGTGCATAGTGATGATGGTCCGTCAAGAAGGCTCAAAGAGCGTCGATAAGTGGTCAAACCATGGCGTCATGGGAAGAGCCCATTGAAACTGGCGAAGTGCCTGAATCTGGGTCAACATTTGATGCCATTGTCGTCGGCGGTGGACCGGGTGGATGTTCTGCCGCAGGCTATCTGGCTATGGCTGGCAAGAAAGTGCTCCTTATCGAAAAAGGCGTTTGGCCACGGGACAAAATATGCGGTGACGCCGTGGGCGGAAAATCACTGTCTCATGTCAAAGCACTCGGTGTCAAAAAAACGCTTGAGTCAACGCCTCATTTCAGAGTGAATGGAATCCTGTTCTCCAGCCCAAATGGCAACGAAGTGCGCGTTCCATTGCCTGAAGAAGACGTTGCTCGCCTTGAGGCTGGATACGCATTGCCTCGGCAACAATTCGATCATTTGCTCTTTGAACGGGTGCAAGAATTGGTTCGCGAGAAAGGTGGATCTGTTATTCAAGGAGGCTCAGTCAAGGAAGTCTTGTACAACGATGGAAACGACCCAGGAAAAGGGACTGGGCCGAAGCGAAAGGCCACCGGCATTCGATTAACGGTGGGTGGAAGAAAGGGCACAGTCATGGACTTTCATGCTCCGGCCATCGTCGGAGCAGGGGGTTACCTTTGCCCAGTTGCAACTTCACTTGTTGTCGATACATACCAAGAGACAATGGTTGATCGAAAGCATTACTGTGGCGGATACCGCGAGTATTGGGATGGCGTAACGGGCTGTGAAGGGAACATTGGAGACATTGAAATTCACTTTGTTGATACCATCATTCCGGGATACTTCTGGATCTTCCCAATTGGAGAAGGACGAGTCAATGTTGGTTGTGGCATGGTCATGCATTTGATGGACAAACAATCAAAGAAGCTGAAGTCTTTGCAAAAGGAAATCATCACCAACCATCCACAATTCAAGGAACGTTTTGCAAATGCGACCATGGTGAAAGGAAGTGCGAAGGGGTGGCAACTTCCATTCGGTTCGCCGAGGAAAAAGCAGAAGAATCAACCTCGAAGGATGGCCATGAACGGCGCATGGCTTGTCGGCGATGCTGCAAGCCTCATCGATCCATTCTCTGGAGAAGGCGTTGGTAATGCACTCGTTACTGGTGAGATTGCTGCACGCCACATCGTTGAGGGTCGATCTCCCGAAGAATACCAAACCGAAGTTTGGGCTACACTTGGTGCTGAACTCAAAAACAGTTATCGTATGCAGTCACTCAGTCGAAAATCTTGGTTGCTCAATTGGTTTGTTGGGAAAGCAGGTCGCAAACCAGAGTTGCAGGAAATGATGACCGAGATGATCGCGAGCAAAGAAGCGCAAGAAAACCTGCACTCGCCATGGTTCATGTTCAAGACCTTGATGTTCTAAGGTGACATTATGGGGACTGCACTTGAAGGCATCAAAGCGGTTTTTCTCGATTTAGATGGAACAATCTACCTCGGTGGAGATTTGATTGATGGTGCCTTGGATTTTCTTCAGCGTTGCGATGACCAAGGTGTGAAGCGCTATTTCCTTTCCAACAATTCCTCTCGTAGCATAGATCAATACGTCAAGAAGTTGGAGAAAATGGGGATTCCTGCAACATCGGATGATGTCTTACTCTCGACCCATGATTGCATTGCGTGGCTGAAACGAAACAACGTCACAGAAACCTACTGTGTTGGAACCCAAGGAATGTGTGAGATGCTCGAAGCTGAGGGAATTTCAACGCGTTCCGAAGACCCTCAATACGTTGTCTTAGGATACGATACTGAGACAACGTATGAACGCCTCGAGAAAGCAAGCCTCTACCTTCATGCAGGCGTTCCTTTGATGGCATCACACCCAGACATGGTTTGTCCATCACCAGACGGTGGGCTTCCAGATGTGGGAGCCTTTCTCGCTCTCTTCAAAGCAACAACAGGAGTTGAACCGACCCATATATCTGGTAAGCCAAATCCTGGGATGATTCTGCACAAAATCGAAGCACTTGGGTTGAAACCTGAGGAGTGCGCTATGGTTGGAGATCGACTCTACACGGATATTGCCATGGCCAATCGTGCCACTTGTATGGGCATCTTGGTCCTTTCAGGAGAGGCTACGGAAGCGGATGTTGCTGCCTTACCCGAAGGTGCAGAACAACAACCCTCGCTCATTGTCCCATCCGTTGATGCGTTACTTAGGTGATGAATTGGGTCTCAAGCAGCGTTGGCAACTGTGGCGAAAACGGCGCGTTGTGTTCCCTCCAGATGAAATCCATCAGGCTGGAGAAAATGCAGAATTGAGATTAGAAAAACTCTGCAGAGCTGCTGGGAAAACAAAGCGATGGTCCGTCTATCCATCCGTACGGATTCCTGATCCGGAGGGTGGCCGTCGTGAGATTGATTTGATTCTTGTTTCAGGTACAACCGTTCTTGTCGTTGAACAGAAACATTGGTCTGGTCGATTCGAAGTGTTTGAAGATGGAGAATTTCTTCAACACAGGAACAAGGGTGGTGAGCACAGTCATGCTACCGTCGCTCATCGAATTGCTCGTAAAGCAAGATTGTTGGAAGAAATCCATCGTAAACGATTTCCTGACAACGAAATGTCATTTCATGTTCTTGTTGCAATGACACATCCTCGATTGGAGTGGCCGGATAAGATTCCAGACATTCCAGCTGAAATGGTCAACGAACGACAATTGCTCGATCGTATTCAATCGACCGGAGGAGAGGAAATCGATTCAGACTTTTTCGAAACGATGGATGGGTTTGGCACATGGGATGAGATTCACATGCATGGTGGGTTGAAACTCAAGGGTGACCTCCTCGATATCGGCCTAGGAACAGGGGTGGAAGAATGGGATGTTCATCGAAACGGTGAATTGAAGGCCACAGTCGAGCATCCCCGTGGATTCTTTTCTATTTTCAAGAATACAACGAGTCAGATTACACTGAGTGATTCGGGTGGAAGGCACATCGACATCAGATGCAAGGAAGGCCCGATGTTGAAGATGCACGTAGTTGGACGAACCAGCTCTGAAGAGGTTGATTGGATGCAAATCGATGGAATCCTCGCTTCCAAGAAACCTGCGGAGTGGGGCTGATGGCTGAGTTGTGGATTGAGGTCATCGGCCTCATAGCAGGCGGACTCGGTATTGTTGCATGGATTCCACAAATTCGAGACGTGTGGGTGCATAAACGGCACGAAGGAATCTCATTAATCACCTTCAGTATCGTTACAATCGCTCTCTCATTATGGCTAATCTACGGTATTCTTGTCAAATCCTTGGCGATGATCATTGCGAATATCCTCACACTTGGCGTCATCCTAGCCGTCCTCATTGGAGTTCAGCGATTGCGGCGCCGTGAAGCGCTCGCCACTGAGTCTCAATAAGCAGATTTGGTCGTCTCAATGATGACTGCTGCAATCTTGTAAGGGTCACCGTTGGAAGCAGGACGGCGATCCTCGAGTCGCCCTTTCCAGCCGTCTTCAATCGTACCGATTGGTATACGAATGGATGCGCCTCGATCCGATACGCCGTATGAAAATTCATGAATGGATTGTGTCTCGTGCTTTCCAGTCAATCGCATTTCATTGTGAGCACCATAGACATCGATATGCTTCTTGATGTTCTTACCAAATGCTTCACAGATTTCTGACAGGAGTTTCTCTCCACCCTCGTCCCGCATGCGTCCATCGCTGAAGTTTGCGTGCATTCCAGAACCGTTCCAGTCCGTATCACCAAGAGGCTTGGGGTGCCAATCAATGGCTAAACCGTACTTCTCAGCGTTGCGCTCTGCGAGGTATCGAGAGACCCAAATCTGGTCGCCAGCATCTTTGGCACCCTTTGCAAAGATTTGGTATTCCCATTGGCCTGCAGCAACTTCAGCGTTGATGCCTTCTACGTTCAATCCTGCTTCGAGGCACATATCAAGGTGGGCTTCGATGATGTCTCTGCCGAAGGCGTTTTTGGCACCTACGGAACAGTAAAACTGGCCTTGTGGGGTTTGGTCGCGTGGGAATCCAAGAGGCAGGTTGGTTTCCGGGTCCCATAGGAAGTATTCTTGTTCGAATCCGAACCAGAAATCGTCATCATCATCGTTGATGGTCGCCCGACCATTTGTCCTGTGAGGGCTCCCATCTGCATTCAGAACTTCGCACATGACGAGGTAGCCATTGATTCGGTCAGGGTCAGGATAGATTGCTACAGGCTTCAACAGGCAATCTGAATCGCCACCGTCAGCTTGCAATGTGGACGATCCGTCAAAGGACCACATGGGGCATTCTGCCACTGTGCCACCGAAGTCGCTACGAATCATCGTTTTGCTTCGCATGCTCTGTGTTGGTTCAAATCCGTCTAGCCAAATATACTCAAGTTTTGCTTTGTCACTCATGGTATCAGACGCCCCGCTGCGAGGGCGGTATATGAACCATTTGCCTATTATTTTTGAGTTATAATGTCAGTATTGAGCAATATTTCTGTATTTTTCTCATCAAATGAGAATTGTATTGTGATTTAGGTTGTTCTCATTTAGCCAATTGCGCGAAAAAGCAAATTGAAATTTAGCAAACGCCTAATTTATCACAATCTGGCTGAGAAGAGTCACTGATTGTTCGCCGCTTCGTCTGATTGTGGCGTGATGAGAACATCGTCCGAGGAGCGTTCAATGATTGGTAGTTCAGCGATTGATAATGAAGGAAGAACATGAACTGTACAGGTATTACCACATGCAGGGGCGAGGTAATCCTCTCCTTGATCGCTCAAAACGAATCGAATGCCGTGACCGGCCGGCAAGAGTGCATCAATCGCTTGGAATTCCATCAACATGGTGATCTCTTGGCCCGGCACAACGGTTTGTGCCTCATATCCACCCGCGTGATAACGCACATCCATCGTTGCATGGCCGAGTCGTAGTCCAGTCTCGGCATCTTGCATTTCCACAAAGATTTGTCCGCCATCAAAGGTCGGAACTGCTGAAAGGTGAATTGTTGCTAAACCAGCGATGTGGAGGTCATCGGTTTCGCTTAATGCGGAACATTCCACAGTCACCGATTGTCCCCCGCCAACAACAGGAGCTCCCCCTCCAACGAATGCTCCATCGTTGGTGCAATCGCTCAAATCGAGTTGTAGGCGCTCAACATCAGCAGGTGGCCATGTCTCCTCAATTCTCCATTGACCATCGTTTCGTTGGACTTGGGCATGCAATGCTGGCTTCTCACCGACACCTTTCAGATAGTACTCCATCCATTCGAACAAGTCTTGACCCCAGTCCCACCGTGTCATATTCTGAATGGCTTCACCGCCGTAACCTGAATCTTGGGCATTGTGTTTGGTCCATTGGTCGGGATAATTATGCTCCCATTGACCGATCATTCCAGCAACATCGTATCCATTGTCGATGTACTCCTGATACCAATTAACACCAGGAGGTCCACCAAAGACCATGTGAGGGTCGACGTTCCAATCCTGAAGGCCTTGAACCCAGTAGATGCTTCCATTGTACTTGCCCAATGCCTTGTCGATGTGGCTTCGCTCATCGTAATAGTTGTCCATGTAAGGATCGAGCTCACCAAGCCCATAACGCGTCGGTCCTGCAAGGAATCCTTCTACCACGTCCCCGCACAAATTGTCAAGATCGTCGCCATCGTAATCGAGAATCGATCCCCCGTAATTGGAGTGCATCACCTGACTTCGTGCTTCTGCGCTACCGTTCTTGTAGAGGAGTGGTCCGAGTGCAGTTGTACCTGATATAGGAACGATGGTTTTCAGATACTGGCTGCCTTGTGCAGCAGCTTCCCATGCAGTTGCGCCTTCGTAGGATTTTCCATAGATGGCGACATGGCCATTGCTCCAATTCTGTGTGCCTAGCCATTCGACGGCCATGTGGATGCCAAGTCCTTCACCATCGCCACGATAGTCGAAACATCCCGTGCTCTCTTCGGTTGCAAATACAGCCACCTGTGCAAGAGCATAGCCATGTGGTACGAAGTTATCGTAAATGAATTCACCACGACCAGCACTAACTACGTTGGTTGGTGAAGATTGACTTCCTGGAGACCCGTAATCGAAATATGGGCTCACGACTGCAATGACTGGGACTTGTTCACCTTCTTCTGTGTTGGATGGCAACCAATACGATAGATGCACCTCAGCGGTATTCGGCCCACCTTCCCAAGTGCCTGATGTGTCGACCTCGATGTTGACTTCTTGAACAGGCAGCGGTTCGTATGGTCCATCCTCAAGCACCCGAGAGTAGGAACCTGTCCAGTTCCATTCGAGCATATGCCGTTCGTAGATGTCTGGATATGTTTCAACAACTGTCTCTTCCGAAGATGGAGTTGAATTTCCAAAGCATCCTGAGAGCGTCATGCTGAGCATCATCGCCACGAGAAGAACGGCCAATCCACTCCTCCTCGCCATGTTCTACCCTCGATGTGGTGACATAAACGGTTTGCGTCTTTTCCGCAAACTATGATTGGTGGCAATGCTTGGGGTTGAGCATGGAGGCAAGCGAAGCATGGGGCGTTCGTTGGGATGCCTCGACCTTGCCTATGGCAAAAACGTTCATGCAAGTCGCATGTCGAAAAAAGAGCTTGGTTTGCCTCGCTGCCGATCGATACACAATGGCTGAATTGTTTGACCTGCTCGAGGCTGTGGGCGCTTCCATTGCAGCATTAAAGACACACGTCGACCTCATCGATGATTGGAATATGGAAGAATGGAAGCGTTTCTGTGAACGTGCTCAAGCATTGGACCTTCTCATCTTTGAGGACCGGAAATTTGCAGACATTGGGAAAATTTCCCGTAAGCAAATGAGTGGAATCTACAACATCAAAGAGTGGGGTGACCTTGTGACAGCCCATCTCATTAGTGGACCGGATATCGTCGACGGGTTGCAAGCAGCATGGGCCGATGCATCAAGAGAAGGAGGCGTTTTACTGCTCGCACAAATGTCGAGTCGCGGCAATCTTCTTGATTCTAAGTACACTTCTACGGTTGTCGAAGCAGGGCGAGTTCATCCCGGGGTGTTTGGGTTTATTGGAAACGGATCCAATCCTGAATCTGTGCGTGAATTGCGTTCGAAGGTTGGCGAAGGCAAGATGATTTGGACGCCCGGAGTGAATCTTGCGACTGGTGACGGAGAGATGGGTCAACGATATGGCGACCCATACGAAGCGGTCATGGCTGGATCAGATTGCATTATCGTTGGATCCGGAATCCATGGGTCGAGTGACCCTACTGCTGCTGCTGCTGCATATGCAGAAGCTTCGTGGAAAGCGTTACTGGAGCGATGAACTTGGAAGCGTTTCTGTTTCTAGTTGGCCTTTTCCTGTTCGCAGGATTGCTCGCACTGCTGTATTGGGGCTATTGGAATGCCCGTAAATTGGACCGTCAAATCCTGCAGGGTGACCCTTCTCTCCTCACAACAAACACCTACCAACGAGAACAGGTCATCCAAGCCCCTCACGGTTCGACCATCATGGAAGGACAAATCGTTCAATTACCAGGTCAATACGTGCAACCGATTCAGGTTCAACACAATCGATTACAACAGTGAATCAAGGTATCCTTGCTGATAAGCAATACCAACACAAATCCCCACGAGAACGACGAAAAACACAAGTTTTCTGCCACGTTTTTTCGGACGACCGACTTCAATAAGTTCCGATTCGATTGTGGGTAGTTCTGCAACTGGTGGAAGAGATTCAAGAGGAGGGAGCTCAGCAAGAGGAGGGAGTTGAGTTTCGTCCGGTTGTGGCTTGATGCGATCCTCAGGGTACAATTCATCAAGGTCCTCAAGACCAGGAGCTTCGGGAATAGGCCCGAGAACTTGGTCCCATATTTCATCCAATTGTGCTTGACTGACTGGTTTAGCAAGCCAACCTACGGCTCCAGCTGAGTATGTTGCATGAACGGCTAGTTCCCGAAGGCGATTTGGGGCGATGAAGAGAATGCGTGAGTCGCCTCCATGCTCGCGCATTTCTAAGGCTGCAAGATGGCCATCGAGTGAAGGAATGTCTAGGGACATGACGACAAGTTCCGGATCGAGCTTGATGTATTCGTCAACAGCAAGATCGCCATCTTCGCAGACTTGTGTCGCAAATCCTCGTTTCTTGAACACTTCACGCAAGCGCATAATCGACATCTGATTGTTGTCAACAATCAACACAGTCGGTGCTTCATCTGAGGAGACTTCACTGACGTAAGACATCGCGACCAATTCTTCTGAAACAATCCTTGCTCATCAATCAACCGATGAAATGATTGGAATTCGGTCATTCTTCGCTTGAAACGTCTTCGACCGGCCCTTCTCGTGGATTTTCGAATGTTTGACGGACGTTTTCCATGTTCGCCTCTTCTTCTTCCATTCGCTTCTTACGCTTTGGCGCTTGCATGAATTGCATCTGTAGTTCACTAATGACACCTTTCAGCATCGCATCGGCAGATGCATCGAGATTCCCTTTGGTTTTGTTTTGCAACATCCGGAGAATATCGATGATGTCCTTTGCCTCAGAGAAATTGAATTGAAGCCCACCGGCAGGATGTTCCAAGAGTCCGAGATTGGCCATAGCAGAGCGTTGAAACATGTGAACGACGGTAAAAAACGTCTCAGTTTCTTTGTCTTCAAACATGATTCTCCCTCATGAAAACATCTCGTTCAACAACCAATCAGGATCGAACTGGAGGAGGTCGTCGTACCCTTGACCCACGCCTGCGAAGACGATCGGCCTTCCCGTTGCAAAGGCGATTGAAAGGCCTGCACCCCCTTTCGCATCCGTATCCATCTTCGAAAGAACGGCTCCATCAAAGCGCATCATCTCTTGGAACATCTTGGCTTGATCGACTGCATCGTTGCCTGCAAGTGCATCACCAACAAAGAGAACGAGGTGTGGATTGGCGACTCTTCGAACCTTTTCAAGCTCCTTCATGAGGTTCGTTTTGTTCTGCATTCTTCCTGCTGTATCAACCAGAACAACGTCGATGTTCTTCGCCTTCGCCGATTCAATCGCGTCGCGAGCAATGGCTGCAGCATCGCCACCACGCTGACTCGAAACACATCGGATTCCCAAGTTCTCACAATGCGATTCAAGTTGTTGGATTGCTCCAGCTCGGAATGTATCGCCTGCTGCTGCAATAACAGAGTGGCCGTTCGACTGCAATCTGTTCGCAATTTTTGCAGCAGTGGTTGTTTTCCCAGTCCCATTGACACCTACAAGCATGACGACAACGGGCGCGTCGCCCTGATCCAGGTAGGATTGAACTGAAGCATCGAAATCCCAATATCCTGCTGAAAGAAGATTGCGAAGTGCACGCTTGAGTGCTGCTTCGAGAACCTTCGCAAGTTCTGCACCACGTCGCAATCGCGCACCAACGAGACTTTTACGCAATGCAACGAGAACAGATGTGACTGCTTCGCTCGAGATATCAGATTCAAGAAGCATCCATTCAAGTTCTTCGAGGAGATCGTCGAGGACTTTTCCAGCCTTGATGACTCGGCCACCTTGCTCAACAATTCCTCCACCAAGATCGATGGAAACTGAGCCGGCTTCAGTATCAATATCTGTAATTTTTGATGAGCCTCGAGGGGCGGCTTTCACTTCCACGAGTTGCCGCCCTGTCGTCGTACGCATCATGGAGAGATCGACTTTCGAACCCTTTGGTTTTGCAACAGTTGTTGCTTTTCGCCGCTTCAGTTCCTTTGATCGTTGCTTTTCCAGCTTCTCAAGTCGCTTACGCTCTTTCTTTGAAAGAGTTACAGGGAGAGCGATGTCATCGTCCTCATCGTCCCAATCATCCCAGTCGTCATCCGAGGATTCAGCGACCGGTTCATCGAATCTTTCCTCTTCGATTTCAGGCACATCTTCTTCCCAATCTTCTTCCACGTGCTTGGATGACTCGAGTGCTGCTGCGCCCTCTTCTGAATCTTCCATTGCAGTGAGAGCGTCAGAATCGACTTCTTCAGCGACCTCCTTCACGCGCTTCTTGAATCGGTCAAAGAGGCCCATGTTCTCACCTAATCATCCAAGGTTAGTTCGTTGCCGAACATGCCCCCTCTGCGTCGCTTTGGCTTCGATGCTGGTGTCTCTGCTGCTTCGGGCTGTGATTCGGTTTCGTTCACAGCTGTGGATGGTTCGGGTTGGGTTTGTGCTTCTGCTGCTGCAGTAAAGGATTGAGCCAGTGTGGTGATTGTAGCCTCAAGTTGTTGGCTTTGTGATTGAAGGCTTTCAAGGAGTGTCCCCAATTCTTCCATTCGTTCTCGAGTAAGTGATGCCGCATCCGACCAAGTTCGTTCACCAAAGATACCACTCCCGAGATCAACGATGGTGGTTCCTTCTCCGCCACCAGGGTGTTGACAGGTGAGCGTTACACCGGCTCCAATGGAGACATGCATTTTCATTTCTGAATCGTGGTCTTTTTTCGACAGTGTTTCAAGAATGGTTGCCGTTACGTCGTGTTCTCCGAGAACATTGATGACCTGTTCGATTCGTTCTTGAACTTCATGAAACCGTTCACGATTCATTTCAACGAGCCGTGCTGTTCGTTGAAGTTCAGATTGTTCCACAAGACCGCCTCGTCAGCGCCTGTGGTGCGACCTTCATGAATGCGACGATGTTGCAATCACTCTTCTTCGGCCACTGGAGCGATGGTGCCACCAGCAGCTGCGATTTCTTCACGGAAGTGATGAAGGACGCTTGGTTCGAGTGATGTTCTTGGATCGATTTCGCTGACCGAATTGATGTTAATTGCACGACGCGTTGCCTTGTGGCGAGAGCCAATAATCGAGTACACACGGTGCTCAGCATCGGCTTTTGAAGATGCTACAACATCGAGCGAGAATTTTTGTCGGAGACGACCGAACGGGGCTTGTCCATCAACACGGAAGGCCTTCATGAATCCAAGGCGACTCGTTTCTTGATTTAAACGCGATGGTTGAGAGTTGGCGAGCGCATCGCGTGTTTCATCAACGTGGAAGAATAGCATAAGCACGTGCGAAGCCTACTCTTAGCAGTACTCCTTCTTGTTGCGCCTCTCCCTATCGGAGATGTGAATGATGAGACGTTCTACTCTGGCGAAGAATCCATCCTACTCCTTCCAGAAGGTCAAGTATGGGGGCAAGCGAACTGGGATTTATTGAGTGATTTTGGTTTTACGCCGCTACGTTTGATTTCTGCATCTGAACTGCTCGCTTGGAAAGTAGAAGAACAAGCCCAGCATCCAACTGCCAGTGAATTCGATGCTGAAAAGGCAATTTGGAATTCGCTTCCATATGAGGGACAAACGGTTCGGGTTGTTCTTGAGCCGGGGCTCCCATCCGGCGTTGTCCTGGATATTCATGAGCGAATACAGCAAATTGGAAGCAGCCATGTAAACTCAGTTGATGATGGCTATTTGCCATCCATCGAGATAACATGGACTTCCAATTTGAATATGGAATGGTTTGCCAATATTGACGGCGTCCTGTGGCTCGAGCCGGTTTTGATCACACAAGGTCGAAATCTCGATTCAGGAGCGATTCTCTCTGGATCTGATATGGAAACGCACCCTGCTGCTTGGACGTTTGGACTCAACGGTTCCGGTGTTGTGATTGGAGTTGCAGATACGGGAATTGATTCCGACCATTCCTGTTTCCGAAATATCTCCAATGCGTCAATCGGTTTCGACCATCGAAAGCTGTTGCACGTGAACACAACCATTGACGAATGGGATAGTTCAGGTCACGCAGATTATCGTCATGGCACACATACCGCAGGGATTCTTGGTTGCCATCCTATCGCAACAGCGGTTGAGGATAGCATTCCTACCTCAATCATGTCCCTTGGTTATGGGTCTCAATTGGTCGTTCAGGATATCGTTTCCGAACAAGGATGGCAACCCCCAGACGTCGACCTTTTGCTTGCTGAATCAGCCTTGTATGGGGGATATCTCCACTCCAATTCTTGGGGCGATGATACCACAGATTATACCCTTAGATCTGGTGATTTTGATGCTTTCACACGTGAATTCCCATGGACCTTGCCTTTGATTGCGCCTGGGAACAACGGTGGCTTGGTTCTCGAGCCGGCCAATGCAAGGAACGTCATCGCCATTGGGGCCGCTACGAAGGATCCCGATACGGAACGCTGGATATCATCGGTCCATGGGCCAACCGATGCCGAAACACGTGGCATCTTCGCTCTCGCCCCGGGCGTATCGATTGTTTCTGCTCGATCGGACGGTTCTCCGGAAACATACAACACAGGACAGCACACATTGAGCGGCACCAGCATGTCCACGCCAATGGCTGCAACCTACGCAAGCGTGATTCAACAAATGGTTCAGGAAGGTTGGCTAACGGGACACAACGAGACGCTCACCGAACATTCGTTGGCGAATCGGGCTCCTTGGTTTGATGCTGATACATCGCAGCATGATATCTTACTCGGAGATGGATTCACGCCATCTGCACCAATGATGAAAGCTCTCCTTTCGCTCTCTGCAACACCACTAGGTGAAGCACATCGAAATGGGGGAGACGGGGGGTCCGGGGATCCCAATGTATACGATGGATGGGGCATACTCAATCTGAGCGAAATTATCGATTTCGAGCGTCTAGAATTACCCTCCACTGATGGCGAACGACCAATTTCCAATGTTTGGATTCATGACTCCTATCGGTTGGTGGAGGGTAGCCCTTCCGAGCATTTCGAAGGGCGAATCGGAGCATCGCAACCAATCGAGTACCTCATGGAGAACAGTTGGGATGGCGAGGGTGCAGTCGGGCCGTTCCTTGCCACAAATGATGTCTTCCAGCAACGTTTCATTCTCAATGGTGAAGCGCTTGATGTACGTTTGTCCACACAAGCAAAGCCAGAGCCGAACCTCGTCGACGATGTTCAACTCATGGTTCGTTTACCCGACGGTCGGTTTGCTGTTGGTGAGAGTTATCGAAGCGATGGCCGGTCGATGCTGTATTATGATTTTGCCGACCACCTCAATACCACAGCCTTCCCTCCATCCAACGAAACCACCGTCGGTATTCACCTCGATGAGGAAACGCTCAACGGGATTGACTATGTTGATGTATTCGTAACAGGGCGCTATGTGACGCCTGGAAATCTGCCTGGTACATTAGGCATAGAAGGCAATCGAATTGGATTCGGTCTTGCAGTCCGTGGTGTTGAACTCGACCCATTGGATCACTCCGATGCTGATGGGGATGGCATCCCGTACGAAGGCGACGTCTGTCCTTTCATCAGTGCACTTGGCTGGGATTTGGACATGGATGGATGTATTGATGATCTCGATGAAGACGGCGTCAAAGACAACTTCGATGATTGTTTGATGACACCTCTGGGCGTTCCGGTAACGCAACAAGGTTGCGCACAACAAAACGAGGCTCCTCGGGTGTTCTTGGATGAGGTATCGTTGCAGCAGCATAACAATGAAACCATATCAGTTCTCTATTCGATTCTCGATGAGGATCCCGTTAACGTAACGATTGTTCTCAAACGTCTTGGCTCGCAGGCAGGAACCGTGCATGTGTGCACAATGCTTCTTCTCGATGATGCTTGGAAAACGTGCTCCGTGAACGTGAGTCAAGATTTCTTCCCGTTGAGTGCGTCTGGAAATTGGACGGTTGAAATTGACGCCCTCGATTTGAATTACAGTTCGTGGACAGTTCCCGCATCAACGAGTTACATGTCAGAGCAGATTACGATTCATGTCCCTCAACCGATTCAAGAAGAAAAGAAGCATACAGGTTCATTGTCGAATACTGCACTGTGGTCTTCTCTTGTTGCGGCAGTTTTCATTTCCCTCATCGCCCAATTTGTTCTCCGGAAATCCCGACATATGTGAAAATTGTGCAATAATTCTTCATGGTTATGAAGGGCTATCTTCAAACCTTATGGCATCCACGGTGGTTTATCCGAGAAGGTGTTTAAGATGAGCGGACGATTATATGTTGGAATTGACCTAGGAACGTTTCAGTCAACCATTGCTTCAAGCGCAGGTGCCATGCACTCTGTTGAAACCGTGGTTGGGCGACCAAAAGACCCTGTAGCACGAAACTTCCTCAAGCGTGACGTCCTCTTTGGTGCTGATGCACTCAAGAACAAACTTGCTTGCAACCTCTACCGTCCAATGGCAGCTGGTGTTGCTCAAGATGATGAAGCAAACCTCGCTGCTGCAAAGGCCTTCGTATCTCACCTCATCGAAACCGTCGATCCAGAAGAATTCGACGAGGTCTTTGGCGTCATCTGCTCCCCAAGTCACGTTTCGTTTACCGACAAGAGCAACCTTGTAGCAACACTACGTGGTCAAGTCAATGCTATCATGGTCGTTACCGAACCTTTTGCAACAGCCTTTGCAATCGGTGAAATCGGCGGATCCATTGTCGTCGATATCGGCGCAGGTACGACCGATATTGCTCGAATCCACGGAACCTTCCCAACCGATGAAGATCAAGTAACGATTCAAGAAGCCGGAGATTGGCTCGATCTTGAACTGAAGGACCTCATCGCAAAGAAGTTCACTGGAGCGCAAATTACCAAGGACATGGTCCGAAAATGGAAAGAAGAATCCTCCTACGTCGGTGGCGATGTTCGAACCGTCGAAGTTTCACTCTCCGTTGATGGTAAGAGCCAGAATGTCGACATTGGTGATCTTATTCAAGAGGCATGTGAACTCTTGATTCCTAAGATTGGTAACGCCATTAAGCGCATCGTCGCTGAGGCAGACCCTGAGTACCAGCCAGTTCTGCGAAACAACATCATCCTCTCTGGTGGCGGTTCCCTCATCGAAGGACTTGCAGAGCGAGTTGCTCGAGAAATCTCGGATATTGGTGATGTCAACGTCTGGTGTGTTGAGAATCCGCTGGAAAAGGTCGCTGAAGGTGCACTCATGCTTGCAGGTGAAATGCCTGATGACATGTACACCTCCATCAACTGATTTGGTTTATTCAAGCAACACCAAAATCAGGCGCCTAATGCCCTGATTCACAGGGAAGGTTCAAGAGTGGTTGAGGTTCGATAGTTCCCTGTATGACGCTTGGCGCTCCGAACCCAGATGCCTCTCGAGGTTCAGAAACCAGTTCTGGAAACGACAGGGCTGCTCTCGAAGGGATGCTGAAAAGCTACCCGATTGATCAACTCGTCGAGGAGGTCTTGATCGCTTGGGATGAACTTGGACGACGCAACGATGAAGTTGTCACAATCAAGCAACGGCTACGGGTCTTAGAACTCGACCTCGCTGAGCGCGAAGACGAAGTTGCCCCTGAAATTCAGCGCCTTCACGAGTCTGAAGAGCAATTGAAAGAGGCGGAAGCGCGCATTGTTCACCTTGACCGATTGTTGAACGATACTCGACAGGAGCTTGATGCCCAGGCCTCGTCCTTGTCCAAGGAACAACAGGACGCTCTCCATGAAGAAGTCGAACAATTGAGGATGCTCAGTGTTTCACAAGATGAAGTCATTGCAGAGATGGAAGGTCGTATGGGGCTCATGGTTGAGGCGTTAGAAAAGGCTGCAGATGCAGGGCTTACCTCGGTTACTGCAGATGAAGTCCGCTCTTTGAAACATCAACTTGAAGAAAAATCTGCTCAGTACGACGCGGAAGTTGCCGCTAACAATGCTTTGGAAGAAGAGCGTCAACGTTTGCGTGATATTGCTGACCGTATGCGTGGGCTCCTCGATGCTCGCGACAAGCGTTTAGCTGACCTTGAAGAGCAACTTGAACGTGTAATGCAAGGTCCACGCTCTGTTTCTGCTGAGCACGACTACTTGGTGGAGCAGATCGAAGAAATGAAGCGAAGGCTTCTCGAGCGGAATCGAGAATATGAGTCACTGCGTCGACGTGAGCGACGTCTTCACACCGATGTATTCGAGCGCGATGAGCGCATCCAACAGATGTCACTCACCATTACTGATCTCGAGGCGGCTCTCACAGACCGCGTTGCTGAAATCCGTGAATTGGAATCCCAGAACGCTGTTGCTATGCAAGAAGTAACCAGCGTCCGTCGCGGTGAGCGAACGCGTGAAGTTGTTGGTCGTGTCTTTGCTGATTCCCTCTCCTTGGTACGCGGCCATGATGCCCGAGAGGCCAAGCGAGAAGCGTATGCGAATAGTCCTGATGTTGAGCGTACACTTTCAACACCTGATGCCGATGATATGCGCAACCTTGCAGAAGGTGGAACCGTTGATTTGGATGTTGAAGAATCTGAACTCCCCCAGGGGATGGATGTGGATGATGTTCGCCCACCTTCACCTGGTGGTAGTGGAGATCCTGTTCTCTTTGAAGATGAGTCAGAGAACGCTGATGAGTGATTGTAGTCGCTCTCTCAGTAATTGTAGGTCATCGAATTCTTCAGTAATCGTTCCAGTTACAACGTAGTCTGCTCCTGCATCTGCAGCGGCTTTCATTTGTTCAGGAGTACGTATTCCTCCACCAACAAGAAGTGTACATTGCATGGATGATTTTGCTGTCTTGATGAGATCAAGTGAAACAGGTGATGAAGCACCAGATCCTGCTTCAAGATACACGGTTGAAAAACCATACATTTCGGCTGTTTGGCAATATGCTGTAACAAGTTTTGAGTCGTCTGGGTGAATCAGGTCCGCTTGTCCGACTTCACCAACTGCGCCTCCTGGAGCGCAAACAATGTAACCGGTTGGAATGGTCTGAAGGCCTGCTTGAGCAATGTACGGGGCGCCAGCAAGCTGTTCTTCTATCAGAAAGCGGCGTGACGTACTGTTCATCAGCATCATGAACAAAATTCCGTCTGCCTTTGCAGACATAGCGTGTGCTCCACCAGGGAATAAGATCACTGGAATGTTCCACATCTCTTCGTCAGCATCAGGATGTTGGCTGGCTGCAAACATAGCAAGTTCAAGCGCTTCCTGAATGGATGCACAGGTTGCATCAACTATGTTGCTACCAGTATCTGTTGACCCACCCACAAAAATAGCAGATGTGCCACACTCGACAGCTACAAGCGCACGTTGTGCTGCAACTTCTGGAGATTGTTTGTCTGGATCAATAAGTGTGATGTGCCTCGTGTCACTACCTTGTTTCGAGAGCATTGGCAAATCAGATAACCACAAATCAATGCCCCCTTATTTCGTTGTAGGCTACTCGGTTGGTAAAGGATTTCATTCAGATGCAAGTCTTCTGATATCGGCTGCTACGCTCTCTGAATCCCATTCAGAGTAAAGCCACTGCACTCTCGTATTTCGCTCGTCATCGATGAGAATAACATGATATGTGTGATTCACCGTATAATCCATCAAATGAATTGAGCATCTTGCCATTGATTTACTTTGATTTTCTGAAATCTCAACGGACGTTCCAAAGGATGCCCAAACCGATTCCATCATGCCGAGTTCGGAATTGATATCACGTACCGTTAGGTGTGGCCATTCAACACTATTGTTCATCATGTAATAATTCAGACGACTGCTGTCATCATGCCACGGATCGGTCGTTATCGATACCTGTGATACGCGCTTCTGTTCCTGATCGGTAAGTAAATCAAATGATTGCGCCATGAGTGCGGTTAGATTGTCGCATTTTTCACCGCATGATGTATGAATGAAGCCAACCATAATGACATCAGATACAATGTCTGAAAGATTGAACGGGTCATTGTTGTGGTCATAGAGTTCAAATTCAATCAGAGATTTTGGCTCGAGAGATCTCCCGTAGAAATCAGTCGTTCCAATACAACCAGAGAATAGAATCAACGGCGCAATAAGAGCGAATAGATGGCGCATAACGTTCACTTCAATCGACGCTTTATTCCTGCCCCGATGAGAGCAAGGATTACTACAGTCAATCCAGCATGGACAATGACCTCTTCGGCTTCATACCGTTCCGTCAGATAGTTAACCTCTGGTGTAATTGAATACAGTATTGCCCCATTACCTGGTCCGCCACCTCCTTGGCCGCCACCAGGGCCACCTCCTTGGCCGCCACCAACGTCTTGAGCGCCGAGATCTGCAATGCCATGATAACACAAGAGGAAGTACGGGAATCCAATCATGCCGACAGTCTGCCCATTGGTGTCAGTAACCATTGTTGGGGAGCCAGACAAGGGCGTGCTAACGTAATGGTATATCCCCTCTGGATATTCAGGTGTAGGTCCGAATCTTCCGTTGCATTCGTCCAAGTCGCCAGCGCCCTCAACGTAGTTCCAATCGTCGATTCCATTGTAACCTTGATCGCCTCCGTCTTGCGTTCGCTCGATAACATAGGAAGAAGTAATTGCAGTCAATGCTGATTGGTCATCATTGTATCCATACATACCATAAATCGGGTAGCCATCAAAAGCCCATCCAATAATAGGGCTATGTTGGTCATTTTGTATTTTCGAAATGTCATAGTCGTCCATCGACTCGCCTGCTGCTGGCTCCCAATAAACGCAATTCGCATCGTAATGGTAGTGGTATCCATTTGGACCAGCAGAATGCCCAGTACACCACCCGAGTACAATGGGCTGACGATTTTCATTGAAATAATCGAAATGGAGAGCTACAGCATCCCCGCCAGGGCCTTCCTCTGGTCCAAAGATTGGTGCTCCATTTACCGACATGGCTACTGCTCCACGGTCCGGAACGCACTCCCATCGACCAGCAGATGCTGGACAGTTTGTCGAATCATGTCCTCCCGTTGTATCATTCACAGGATTGAGTGGAAATGTTGAGGTATAATCCATATCTTGTGCACAGCATCCCATCGTACTCAAAAAATCGTGATTTGGAATTCCATTGCTTTGGACAATCATGTTCCCATTTTCGACGGTCACGGATACTTCGCATTTGAACCAAGGGCCAGAACCGCTGCCACCGGGGCTGTTCACACCATTGGTGTTTGCTGTGTAGCCGTTTCCATCACCATTGTAATCCTTTACCCACGGGCCTTGCCCATCAACGCAAAGCCATGACTCCGTCGGGTCATAAGTAGCAATACCGTCCCGAATGAACGTTAGAATCCTATCGAAATGTTCGTCGTTTTCGTATGGTAAATGGTGATCTGCTGTTTGACTGTGTAAATCTAGCGAACCTGAAAACTTAGCTGCGAGCGCAGGAGCCATGTCCTTGAACCATTGATCATTCTCCCCTGAAAAGACCATTGCGGGCGTAGTGAATGGTTCAACGGCTTCAATGGTATCGATAAGTCCTTCATGAGAAGTTGGCAGATACCCATTGTACATCATAACTCGATTAAACGTATTTTCAGTATTTGCAAGATACACTGGAATCATTGCTGCGCCTTGCGAGTATCCCAATAGTGCGTAAAATGGGCCTTGTTCTGCTACAACTTGATCAAGGTAGGAAATGGATGTATCGGCCCAATCTGGACTCGTAGTCGGCTCACCTTTCCCACCTGGTGGATCTCGAATCCATACGTTGTTGCTCTCTGGCGTACTTGCAAAGACAAATTCAAATTCAGGTAGAGCATCTACTAAATCTTGCATCCCTTGCTGTGATGCCAGTGCAGATGCTGTCTCACCGCCACCATGCAGAGCTAAGATCTTATTCGAAGTTACCACTGGCTCTCCTTGGTCGAGTGGGCATCCGGCTGCGTCAACCGTTTCGCCAAGTGGTGTGTTCGGACACTGATCGATGTTGTCTGTAATCCCATCACCATCCGTATCCCGCTGGGAGCCTGAGCAGCCGCTCGAGTCTACTTGCTCTCCATTAGGCGTGTTTGGACATTGATCGATAGCATTACTGATACCGTCATCATCAGAATCGAGTTGGTGTTGTGAACAACCATCTGCGTTCGGGATTTGATTTGAAGGGGTCTCTGGACAAAGGTCTGCGTTGTTCATGACACCGTCTCCATCTGAATCGGTTTCAGAATCGGAGCATCCTGTTCCGTAAACGGGTTCATCGGGCGGTGTTGAGTCGCAATCATCTTCCAAATCCGGTATCCCGTCGTTATCTGAATCCGTCTGTGAAGGTGTGATGGGTAAATCAACTCGCAAAGATTGGGATGATGTAGTAAAAAGCCCGCAATCTGCGATGAGGTCACCTTTGTTGTTCACTTCAGAAACATCGAGGGTAATGGTAAAGGTACCAACAACTGGATCTACTTCACCTAGAATTGAGTTTGATGAACTTGTTCCTAATGGATGGTAGATTATTGAACATGTTTCGGGGAATTGGTGAAGCATTGCGCCAGAAACGATGCCAATGGAACTATTTTCTTCTGGCTCTGTCCACTGAAAGACAATTGAAACCGCTCGTTCAAGTGGTGATGAAACGACGAACTCGATTACTTTCTCAGTTGTTTCGGATTCTGTATCAATTGCCCGGATTTGAACAATCCATTCTCCGGGAAGAGATTCTGGGAATTCAATGCTCCAGAAACCGTTCGCTTCGGTTTGTGTGGTAATGGTGTCGATGTAGACTGAGAAATCCAGATCAAGCATCGTGACTTCGACAGTCGTTCTACCTTCATCAACAATGTACCCTTCCAGAGAATGATTGGTTCCTGTCCATTCTGAATAGTAATTTTCTACAAGTATCAGGGGTTCTGCATTCGTAATTTGAGGTTGGTTATTTTGGTCTCCTGTATCCGTGATTTCGATTTTTTCGCTCTCGCCTGCG
>CALDQY010000050.1 GCA_937911445.1 uncultured Rhodobiaceae bacterium
ATTCTTCGACACGATGTTGGCTCGTTCCTATGTTGGCTATGGTGCTTCAACCCTCGGAGCCGATGCTGGTTCAACCAACCCGCAGCCTCGTCAACAATTGAGTGAAGGTTCACGTGGAACCTCATTCTTGCAGCAAGCCTACCCTCTGCCTGGTGCTATGATGAATCACTTCGTTATCGCCAACTGGTACGACCCTGAGACGCCTGCCATTCTAGCCAACTCCAATGTCAAGGTTATGAAGTACTATTCCGGTGCTGAAATTTCAGGTACCGTGATGACCGAAGACGACGGATTAGGTCTTCCAAACGCTCGAATTCTCATCGAACGTGACGCATTCTCTGGAGAGGGTGCAGAGGATCTCGATGAGGACACCTATTGGATTCCAATCGGTGTTACTGACGCTGACGAAAACGGTGACTGGAGTTTCCTCGCACCTGCAGGAAAGATTCGTGTATCTGCTTTCGCTGGAATCTACGATGACACATTTGCCATCCAAGACATTCAAAGCGGCGAGTTCGTTGATGGATTTGGCGACGTCCTCACTGAAACAAACGATGATCGTGAAGTCTACGCCATTACCGCCGTTCTCGGTGAAGTTGCAAACATGTCGTGGTTGGGTGAAACCACCATCATCGTCACAGGTGCACAAGCAGACAGAGACCCGAACGCACCAGCGACTGCTGTTATGGACATCGAAGTACCGAGCTCGGGTGTATCTGGAACCGTCACATGGTCCGGCTACGGTGATTTCGACGGTGAACCACTCGTCGAGACCGATTTCATCTTGCGAAATATCTGGGCAATGACCGATAACTACACCCTGACCACAACCAATGGTTCGTTCAATACCGATGAAAGTCGCATTCTCCGAGGAACGGGTGAGGTTACCTTCTCCGATGTAGGTACATTCACCAGCGAAGGTGTGGCACTCGCTTACGACTTTACTGGAAACTTCACACGAGAAATCTCTGATGCTCGTGTCTTTGCTGGAAACGGAACCTGGATTGGTAAGGGAACCATTGAAGCGACATGGATTGTGCATGATAATGCATCACTCGATTGTGGTGAAAACAACACCATGCCAGAAAATGCGACGTTGTGTCTCATATCTGAGGGAACTGACTTCTCAACCTACCTCTTGGATGGCGAAGTCAACGCCAGTGGACGTTTGACTTCCGATGGTGTCAGCACGCTGATGAAGGAGCTTGACGGCGAGACCTTCGAGGGTACCGGTATCTTCGAAGGTGTTGGAACGCTCAATGGAACTGGGCTGTTTATTGGTCCAGGTACATTCAGTGGTGATATGGTCAACCCGGGTTCATTCTATCAAACTGGTCTCGTTCCAGGTGTCTACAACATGATTGCATTGATGCCAAACGGTCGAGAAATTCTCCTACCTGAACCTGTTGAGGTCGGACTCGAAGTTAGTTACGACTTGGCAATGACTGTACCAGCCTCATTGTTTGCAGATCAATTGACCACAATGTCTGGTGAAGCGATTCCAAACCAAGACGTTCAACTCATCGATGTTGCTCTTGGTGAAGACGAAATGATTACCATCACATCCGATGAAGAAGGAAACGTCTCTTACGGCCCGATTACAGCTGGCGAATACTATGTTCGTGTCGATCTTGATAACGATGGATTTTACGAACTCAACCAGACCATGCAGGTCTTCGATGAGCCAATGAACTTCAGCTTTGATATCGGTGTGCCGGAGATGTATGACCTAACAATCACATTGAATGGTCCTGAAGGATTTGACGTAGCGGGTCGAGAAGTCAACTTCACCGACCCACTTGGCTTGTTGCCAATGGATGTTGTCTCAGATGAGAACGGTGTTGTTTATGTCGAACTTCCTGTTGGCGAGTGGTCTGTTAGTGATAACAGCGATGAAGACTACATCCTGATCGAAGAAATCAAGGTTGAGGATTCGGACTTGACATTGGACTTCACCTACTCGACTTCGGTCTGGGTCAACGGATCTATTGATGCTCCGAACACTGCTGGTTTTACCTACGATGAGTGGCTTGCGCTCCCTGCAGAAGAGAAACTGTACGAGAACGCAAGTTCGGTTCCAGTAACTTTCCACGGTAATGGATTGGAGTTCACGACGGTTACCGATCAATTCGGTGAGTTCAGTCAGCGCTTGCCTGCTGGTATGACCTTCAACCTCAATGCGCAAAGTTCTGTATCGAGCTTTGCAGTTGGTTCCTCGGTTGCTGTAACAGAAGGTATGGCCGAACTGGATGCATTGATCCTCGAGCCAACCGTAGATGTTGTCGGTGCAATTTACTTGTTCAACAACGAGACCAACTGGAATCAAGACATCCCGAACTATGAGCCTGTCGAAATCCATGCTCAGGGCGAGGATGGCGTTGTATGGACAACAACCTCCGATGAAGCTGGGCTGTTCAACATGCAACTGCTCAACGGAACATGGAGTTTCAGCATCCCTGCTACGGAGTACAATGCTGCTTCCGTATCAGATTACATCGTCAACGTTCAGGATGGAATGAACCCTGAACCTGTGAGTTTGATCACCAACCCTGCAAACAGCACTGTGATTCTGAACGTCTTCACCGATTTAGGTGATGGCGTCTTCGAAAACGGAACGGCTATCCGCCCTGAAATCCAGTTGATTCCTGTCTCAGAGATCGGCGAACGTGTGAACATCACCTCGGACGATTACAGCGAAGACGGAATTGTTGAGGTTGTCCTCAGCCCAGGCATCTACGCCATCTCGACCAACAACTTGGACGCATCCGATGAAAACGCAAGCGATGCAAGCCTTGAGATCAATGGTGTATTGGACATTATTCCAATCGGTTTGACTGGTCCAGAAGAGCCTGTCCTCGTTCCTATCGTCGATGCATGGCGCATGAATGGATCCATCACATGGGCCAATGGCTCTGCAATGGTTGAGAACTTCTTGCTCTCAACACCAGATGGTTCAGATTATGTTCCAATCAGTGTTGATGAAAACGGAACGTTCGCTACCTATGTCGAGAGCGGTGATTACATCGTCGTTGTTGCACCACTTCTCAACGGAGACGGTGTCACAGAATCACTGCGTATGCCAATCACCATTGGAGACGATTCAAGTGTTCGTACCGAACTCGCCCTTGCACTTGTTGAGGCTGTAGAAGTCTCTCTTACCTTGATGGAAGCAGGTACTGAATCTGAACTCTCTGGAAAGAAGGTTGTCCTCGTCAGTCACGATGGCTTTGGTAACATCACCATGAATCCATCCGATGCAGATGGTAACGCATCGCAATTGTTGATGCCAGGAACATGGAGTCTCTACATGAACGAATCCGCAGCACAGCGCTATTGGAACCTCGATACATCCGATGCTCCAGTCTTGATCGACGCAAACACCTCGCTCGGTGTCGTGTATGCAGCACTGGAAGTTGAAATTGGTGGAAAGGCCTACTGGGATACCGATGAAGATGACATTGCAGATGGTAACGAAGGCGTGGAAGGCGCTGATGTCACCATTCAAGGTGGAAGCGTTGACACTGTCGTGACGACAGACGCTGACGGTGTTTGGCGAATCTATGTGCCAATCCTCGAGAGTTATTCTGTAACCGTCGCAAAGGACGGATTTGGTGTCGTCTCGTACGACGACAATGACACAGGAATGTATGTCGTCGACAACGAACCTGTCTCACAGGATATCGAAATGTCAGCAGCAGAGGTCACAGTAACTGGTTCTATTACCGATGTTCTTGATGCTTCTCGATTGGATGGTGCAACCATTACTCTCTATGGAACCTCAGAGAACCAACAGGATGCTGTCGAGGTTGCTGGAGTGCTCGCTGATGAGACACTCTCCTTTACAGCGGTCGTTGAACCCGGTCAATGGGTTGTCGTTGTTTACGAAGACGATGCACCGTTCAACGGTGGTGGCGTAGCTGTTGGCTTGCTTGAGGCTGAAGTACAGAATGGTGGTTCAATCGAACTTGTGATGAGCAAGGGTGGCTGGGTTGATGTATCAACCGAATTCACTTCGTTCAACCTGCAGACCTACAACGCTGGTACGGACGATGCTTCATCACCAGTTGCAGATGTTGTTGATGTCGAAGTTGATCTTGGAGATGGGCGTGTTTGGGCCCTACCATTGGAATCCGATGGTACACTCGAAGTCCTCCTCCCAGCTGAAGCAGCGACCTTCAATTCCGAATTCTCAACCGTTCAGCGCGATTTGACCATGAACTACACCGCTGGTGTCTCGATTGACAACGGTGACGAGGGTCGAACAGCGGTCATGCTTTCCTACAACCGAAAGACGAACAGCGATCTAACGCTCACTGTCGACTCGGTCACAGGAGCGACTGTTCTCGGAGATGCGAACCGTGACTTGCTTGCCGTTGTGAACGCTAGCGATGATGCAAACTACACTGCCATCGAGTTTGATGTCCTTGCACAATACGGTGGAACTGAGATTTCAGATCCATTCGAAGTAACCGGTACTGTGACCGTATCACCTGACCAAGACGATTGGACTGTTGAATTCTACAACGGCTCCGAGTGGGTCAGCACATCCAACGTTCAGCTCGGTATTGGTGACGTCGCAGAGAACGCAACGCTCGAAGCGACGCTGCGTGCACGAATCGTTCTCCCATCTGTTGAAACAGCATGGTGGCTTGAAAACGGACATGACATCAACATTCGATTCTCTGCAGACAGTGGAGATATGACGGAAGTTTCGCTCAATGTCGAAGTTCCTCAGACGTACGGATTCAACACAACGGATGTTACATCCACGCTTGGTATTGCACCTGGTGGTACAACCACTGCATCCATGACCATCAACAACAACGGTAACGGTGATGATTCCTTCACATACGAAGTGCTCACCAACCTACCAGATGGTTGGACGGTCACTCCAATGAACGGTGTCACCACGATTGCTAAGGACAACATACGTGACTTAGCATTCTCAGTAACTGGTGCGCCTTCCTTTGATGATGGTGAAGTCACGGTCACTGTACGAATCACAAGCGAGGATGGTGTAACGCAGGAAGATGTTGAGATTGTTGTTGAATCTGCTCGAAGCGTATTGAACTGGAATCAAGACCTCTCTAAATCTCGAAGCAATGGATTTGCTGACATCGATCCAAATACTGTTGTCATCGTAATTGAGAACAGTGGTCTTCGACCTGTCCAACAAGTGACCATTTACCTCGATAGCAGTGGAATGTCCGAAATGAACATGACACTCAGTGTGCCTGCTGAGGGCTCGACAGACTTCGAATTTGTCTTGCCGAAGGCGAGTCAAGGTATCACACGATACGACGTGCGTGCAGAAATCCTCGGCGATGATGCCAATTACTCGACCAACAACGTTGATGATGACTTTAGCATTGAGTACTTGGTGCAAGGTTCGGAAGAAACATCCAATCCAATCGTCATCGTCGTGATCATTGCATTGACCTTCATCATCCTGTACTTTGGATTCAAGGCGTCGTCTCGAGTTCGTGGTGCTAGTGGACGATTCTGATTCGTTCGAAGACAAGGCTTGATACACGAGAACCACCCATTCCTTTGGGAGGGACATGGAAGAACTACGTGGAGTTGAATTGCTTCCCGAACCCGGGGAGCCGAAGATTCTCTCTGCTGTTGATCCCTCTACTGCGGGTCATGAAGGCCAGTGGCGAGCAGAGGTGACCGGTTGGGCACCAGTGGTTCCAGATACTGTACCATTCAGGACTCGACGGGTCTTTTCGCTTGCATCAGGTCTTGTAATTGCTCTGTTCATGGGTATCATCGTAGTCCTGTGGCAATCAGATATCCTCTTGCTTCAATTACCGCCATCGACCTCAGAATGGGCTTTTGAAGACTCAGAGATTCGGGACCTGCAAGCAACCGGTCTTACTGGTGAAGGCGTACGTGTTTGTATGGTTGATACTGGTATATCGCTAACACACACGTCTCTGGAGGGCTCAAATGTTGTGTTCGAGGATTTTGTTGGTAATTCTGGAACACCAACGGATTATGGTTCCATAGCCCATGGTACCCTCATGGCAGGAATTTTGCTGTCAAACGATTTCCAGCAAGGTATCGCACCCAATGTAACGTTGGGTATGGCTGCAGCCTTGAGTGCGAACGGTGAGAACAATACTGGCTCAGAAACACGTGTTTCTGATGCTATTCGGTGGTGTATTTTTGACTTTGAAGCTGACATTATCTCGCTCTCTTTAGGTGGCTCACAAGATCAGTCAGCATCACGTGAAGGCCCTGCGGTTTCTGCAACCAGACAAGCTGTAGATGCAGGAGTCTTTGTTGTCGCTGCCGCTGGTAACGATGGAGGTTCTGGTGATGATGGATTTGTAAGTGCACCAGGTAACGTCAATCTCGTCATTACAGTGGGTGCTTCGGATCGAGAAGGAAACGTATGGAGTCAATCGTCCATGGGTGAATCACTCGACTCGGATGGTAACGAGCGTGTTTATCCAAATCAAAAACCCGAATTGACTGCACCAGGTGTTGATATTCTCTCGACTGGCATGGATAACCAATGGTACACATCCAGTGGTACTTCAGACGCAACGGTGTTTGTTGCAGGAGCTTTGGCATTGATACTTGAGGCTCATCCCGAACTCAAACCGAATGCACAATCGTCAACAGGATGCATTGAACTTGTGAAACGTGCGTTAGCAGATTCAATGAATTCCGATTCCCAACATGATCCAAAACAAGGGTATGGTCAGTTGAAAGCAAGTGCGTGGTTGGGTCAAATTCCTAATGAAATTACATGCTGATTCCATCAATTATTTGATATTATTGAATAAATTTGATACTATTAAATGCAAAATTTTGATATTATCAACGTGTTTTGATATTTTTACAAGTGTCACATGGGGCGCAGTATTATATTCGTTCAGTCCTTCCACTGGTATAGAGGAATGAACATGCAATTTGCAAATGTTGGAAAAAGTGTAGGACTTGTGGGGCTCCTTCTCACATCGTTGATGATCGGTTTGGTTACAGTGCCAACCGCGAGTGCAGTGAACGAAACCGCATCAGGAACCATCGTCACAACTGAGACATGGAGTGGCACTCACACGCTCACAGGCGACGTTACCGTCGCCGAGGGTGCGAAACTCGTCATCCAAGCTGGTACAACAATCAACATCCCTGCTGGAGTCTTTATCGACGTTGAAGGTGCTATCTGCGCAGGTTCTGCTGCATGTGGCGCAACACAAGGAAGCGCTTCCTCCCAAGTACGCTTTGAGTGGGCAACACCATCCGACTACAGCGTCACTGGACGATGCTACCAACAGGGCAACCAACTCTTGACCAACTCCGATGCTGCATGCGGTTCTGGAGTTATCATTCGCAGCACGATTAACCAAGCATCGACTGGTATGTCTCACGTATCGTTCAACAACGCCTATGGTTACCCAATCTACGTTCAAACTCTGCAAGCTGTTCAATACGGTACACTCGTCTTCGATGGTTCCTCTGCCGTTGTCGACAACCTCGCCTTCTCGAACATCAATACATCAAACATCATTGCGCTTGATTTCGCAGCACCAACGATTCGAGACTCAACGTTCACTCTTGGTGACGACGGTCGTGGATACGATGCCGCAGCGGTTCGTGCCTATGAAGCAGGTGCAGGTATCCTCTCTGCACTGACCATCACTGGCTCGACCTTTACTGGAAACACACAAGCTCAGTGTGGTAACCAAGGTGGAGGACGTGTCCTAATCTACGCTGAATCGTCCTATGTTTCGATGGACAATCTCGACATCAAGGACAACGCTTACGGTGCGTTCTTCAAGGGCTCATCTGGATCGCTCGGCAACAGTACCATCAACGTCCTCTGCAACGCGATTGACACCAACTCCTACAAGACAACAGGCAACTTTGCTCACACCCTTTACCTCGATAACAACGTCATTACCACTGGCGAGGGCGCAGGAATTACTGCCTACGATGGTGCTATTGTTACAGCAACCGACAACACCATTTCCGGCGCATCAAGTGGGTCTGGATTTGGTATCCGTGACTCGACGCTTAGCGCTCATCGAAACACCATAGGGCCAATCACTGGTTACAACGGATTCTGGGTTTACGGTCAATCCGAAGTTGAGATTGAAAACAACACTGTTCAAGATACGGCAAAGGAGCCGATTCAAATTGGTGAATACCACTATCGAGATTCAGGTAGCAACTACCCTGGTCCATCTCCAAACCGTGCCTATATTGCGAACAACATCATCTCCAACAACTCGGGGACATGCAACTCCGCTTGGATGTATGGTGGCGATTTCAACTGTCCCGCCATCCACGTCTTCACATCCTCTGCAACCATTGTTGACAACACCGTTACCAACAACGCAGGGGACGGTCTTCGAATCAAAGGTTCGATCGTCAATGTTCAACGCAACACCATCGAAGCAGGACAATTTGCCGCCAACATTTCACACTTCGATAATCAATATGGCCAGAAGTATGGTTCCATTGGTTATTTCTCTGGAAACACGTGGACGAATGCAACACAGGTCTACAACATCTCTGAATCTCGTGTAACGGTTCAATCCGAATACATCCCTGATGCTGCAGGGGGCTACTCATTCCCAGTCATGCTCCAATGGCTTGGTGCTGAGTGCCCATACGTCCAGTCGGAATGTCTCCTCCTCCCAGACACTGCTGCTGTACCACCTCGAGACATGCCTCTTGCCATTGAGTTGGTAAACAACTCCACCGTCTTCTCGTTCGCAGACTTGCAAAACTTCGATGCGACAAAGGTCCATGTCCAAAACCAAAACTCAGCATGGGGTTCGCAAGTCCGCCAAGGTGAATTGGTTCGTTATCAAGTGAAGGCAAAGAACAGCAACGTGGCAGGAGCTACGGTCATCATCAAGGATGCAACTGGCCTGCCTCTTTACGAACTCACAACCGACAGCTTCGGATTCACACAGCAAGTATCACTTCCATCGAACTTCCTTCTCGACCGAAACTGGAATCATTTCGTTGGCGAAAACAACGTCATCGTACCAGGTTCAGACGATGGAACAGGATCCCCAATCACCCTTGATGAAGATACGTGTTCCGACGGATACGACAACGACGGAGACACCTACGTCGATGATGATGATCCTGATTGTGCCAACGGTCGTGAACTTCCGTTTTACATTGTCGAAGCGTACAAGTTTGGAAAGGGTAAGAAGAATTTCGATTTCGTCCTCAGCGGTTCAATTGACGATATCATCAGCCTTGACAACCAACGCCCGAGCGTGACTGTTGAACAATACGACGGTGATTCTTTTGCCATCAACGCTGTCATTACAGGAACGGCTTGGGATGGGCAATCTGGCCCATATCCACTCGATGTCATTGCTTATGACCGACAATTCGGTTTGATCGAGCGAGTTGAAATCCAACCTCCAGGCAGTACTGATTGGTACTATGCCGTCGATACCTCCGGTGCAAACGGCGAGTTGACCAAAGAAAACCACCCGTTCAAAACATGGTCGTTTGATTGGGACTTGTCCGCTCACCCTGACGGTGAAAGTGATGTCACCTTCAGAATCCGCTCCTACGACGGTTTAGACTACTCTCCGATTGAAGTCCGTAAGTTCAAATTGAATCTTGTTCCACCGACACTCTACCTCAACGAGCCATTGGATGGTTCGACGCATTCCAACGGAAAGATTCTCTTTACTGGAACAGCATCCGACCCGTACGCAGGCACATGGGGATCCGACATTCAAGACATCTGGTTCGACGTCTCTGGTCCGAACGGTTACGCCTCACACTTCGCCATCGATGGTTCAGTTGCATGGGCTTACGAATGGAACTTTGAGGAGCTTGAAACCGGAGAATACACGTTCGAAGTCTGGGCGAGTGACAGCGACTTCTGTGACGATGTGCAAGGAACGTGTGTGGTATCAACACGGACTGTGATGGTTCTTAACGACAACATCATTCCGATCGTCGATCTTCTCGAACCTGATGGTACACAACCAGTGCAGGCGGAAGAGACGACCACACTTCTTGGATTCGCAAGCGATGGAGCGGATGGAACCATCACACGTGTTGAGATTGAAATTCTCGACCTTGCGAGTGGACTGATTCTTTCGAATGGACCGGGACCGGTTACGACCTTCCAAAAGAGCGGACCGGGATATTCATGGTCTGCAGTTTGGGACACAAGCAAGTTGATTCACGAGCGTCAATACGAGATTCGAGTCAAGGCCTACGACGGTGAAGATTACTCGATTGAAGACGTTGTTCGAATCACGATTTCGAAGCCAAGTGATGCCAACAACATTCCTCCACAGTTTAATTCAACAGCGTGGCCGAATCAAATCACTATCTTCTGTGTCGTTGGCTCAACATCTGAGAATCAGTGTGGTGGAGGCGCAGTCCTTGATTTGAAGGAATATTTCAGCGATCCTGATTCATCGTTTGACCAACTCAGCATCGATTTCTTGGACGATCAGACGGATCCGAGCGATGACTCTCATCCATACTTCATCACCATTGATAGTGAAGGGTTCGCTCGATACGATCCTGCCATTTCTCAATCGAACGAAGACATCACGACGTGGACCATTGAAAACGTTCGATTCATCGTCCGTGACGCATCGGATGAGTCTGCGTTATCTCGTGACGTAACTTTCTTCGTTACGGCAATTCAATTCGGCGTCGAACGAGATAATCCTACCGGGACAGTCACTGCTACGAGCACTGCGAACTTCAGTGGAACGGGCTTGCCAGGTGCACGAATTGAAGCTCGTTCCGCAGCCTCTGAAACACTCATCAAGACGGTGGTTGTTGGTGAAACTGGTACATGGACGATGGCACTCACGCTCCAAGACATGAACGATGCATCGAACGAGCTTAAGTTCCTCATGGACGGACAAACCTTTGGTGGTAGTTCTGAACCTGAAACCTTCAGCGTCGCCGTTGGAAAAGCAGATGCAGGATCGAATCTCTTCCTCATCGTTGGCATCGTCATTGCTGCCTTGGTTCTCCTTGGTGGTGTTGGGTACTTCTTCATCGAATTCGAAGACATTGAAGAAGAAGGCTTTGCAGATCACGAAGAAACACAAGAGAAGGAAGACCCATATGCTTGGGGACGAAAGGAGGCTGCTCTGATTCCTGAACAACAACCTGCTACTGTTCCAATACAATCGGCTCAGCCGCAGTCCTCTGCCCAGCATCCTGGATGGCTTTGGGACCAAGAGACCAACCAGTGGGTCCCTGATCCAAACTACCAACCACATTCCCAGTGAGTAGGTGAATTTATGATCGCTAAACCTGGCGTGCAGGAGAAGGTGCTTTTGCACCTTCTTGACTATGCAGATTTCAAGGAGAAGGTCGAAGTCCCTTTCGCCCTCTCTCAAATGGGCATTGCAAACGCCGTAGCAATCGCCCGATCCAACGTACCACGTGCTATTTCCGGTCTAAGAGACCAAGGTCTTCTCGTTGAACGACAAGCACACGTACAGGGAGTTAGTCGAAAACGCAAGGCCTACTTTTTGACAGATGCGGGAATCGTTGCCGCTGAAGAAACCTGGGGCCGCCTTCGTGAATTTCAATTTCGTTGCATCAATGTCGACGGCGAAACAACCTCGACATCACTCGGTGCTGCTCATGAAGTCTTACCGTTCACGATGCGACCGGTTGATATCATACGTTATCTTGATGACAATCTCATTCTAGACGCTCGTTCCCTTTCGGAAGATCTCATCGAGCGTGATCTGTCAAAGCAAGTCGAAAAACAACTGGTCACCGCTCTCGGCGATCTCCCAAGATTACGACATTTCTATGGCCGAGAAAAAGAACTCGACAACATGGTGAATCTGTTGGATGCGCGTGCAACCACATTGATGATTCCTGGTATTGCAGGGATTGGTAAAACAACAATTGCTGCGAAGTTGATTGAACGCTTTATGCATCGAAGAAATTTGTTGTACCATCGTTGTCAAGATTGGGAAGGATCTCGAGCCTTGTTTGAATCTTTAGCAGAGTGGTTGCTCAACATTGGCGACTCCTCGTTTGCTGATTATCTTGCAGCAACACCTGTGCCAAAACCGGACGATGCTGCACGAATCCTCATTGATTCGCTCGAGAACACACCAACCCTCATCGTGATTGATGACTTCCACAAAGTTTCAGATGCCATCCTTTTCCAAACCATTCAGTCAATGACACTTGGGTTGCTTGGTAGCGAGGAATCCATTGGATTGGTCATCTTCTCTCGCTCGTTCAAACCGGTTGTTCCAACCAAGGATGCTGAAGGTCGAATTACGAGTCTTGTTTTGCCACTCGACGGACTTGACTCCGATTCAGCAAGGAATCTTCTCACGGGTTTCGAAGATTTGTCCACCGAACAATGGCTGCACATTCACGGTTTGTCCAGAGGTCACCCCCTTGTTCTAGAATTGATCAACCGCGGTGCATCGGCAGGCGCTTTCCACGATACGCTTGAACACTACGTTACGAAGGAGATCTTCTCGAAACTCTCTGCTGAGCAGAAGCGTGTTTTGACGGTTTTATCCATCTTCAGAGAATCCGTATCGCTCGATGCTTTACTCGCACACGAGTTGGATATTGATGTCCTCGGAAGTCTCGTCGAACAAGGACTCGCACGCCAGGTCGATACCGACGTTTACGATGTCCACGACTTGATTCGGGAGTTCCTTGTTCGAAGTATTGATGAACAAACCAAACAATCTGTTCACAGTACATGCGCATCTTTCTACAGCAAGTTGAGCAAGTCTTCTGAAACAACTCTGGAGCAAATCTACCATGAACTCGCTTCTGAGCGGCAACAAGAAGCGATCGAAAAGATCGTTGAATTCGGTCGCCAACTTGTTTCACAAGGTCATCTTGAGTTGCTCAGTCTTATCGAAAGTGTAACAATCGACCGTCTCGAAGCATCCTTGATGGCTCCAATGATGCAACTTCAGGGTGATATTCTCCTGATGCTTGGACGATTTGAGCAAGCATCATCCATCTTCGAGACCGCAAGCAAAGCTGCCAAAGAAGCCAATCTCCCGGTCGTCTATTCCGAAATTCTTGGTTCGCAAGCTGACATTGCCATGAAGCAAGGACAAACCGATAAGGCTCTTTCATCGCACAAGGAAGCCCTTGAGGTTCAGGTTGAACTTGGAGATGCGGAAGGAGCTGCACGCACCTACAACAACATGGGCTATTTGTATCGAAGAAAGAACGACCGTGCCAAAGCCTTGGAAGCATATTCCGAGGTTGAAGCGATTATCAGCAGTGATGAGTCACTTCTCAGTGCACAGATTATTCTCGGACGTGCCTTGTTGGATCTTGGGGAAGTTGAACGCGCAAGGAAGCATGCGTTCGAAGTGTTTGAACGGACCGATAAGGCCGATGATTTGCTCGCTCATGCAAGAGCACAAGCACTGCTTGGACGATATCATGCTAAAATGAATGATGCAGAAACATCGATGCATCATTACACGGAATCATTGAACATCATGTCGGATGTTGGTAATCCTATCTCCATGGTCGAATTGATGATTCTCCTTGGCGAGGTGCTTGAAGACAGTGGCCGAAGTGAAGAAGCACTCGAACGTTATCGAGAAGCCCTCATCATTGCAGAGGCCAACGATCTTCGAATGCAAATTGGCGAATTGCTCTCAAAACTTGGAGGCGTGGCACCAGATCGACAGCGTCGAATGGAATATCTTCAGAGAGCACTTGCCGTATTCCGCGAGTTGGGTGCAAGGACACGCATGCGTGAAGTTCAATCGCAAGTCCATTCAGCCATTATGGGCCGTTAGAACATGGGCCGATCGAGTTCAATGGAAATCATTCCATTGTGATAGACAACCCATATGGATTCAACTCCTGCGAGGTTAATCAGGCCACTGTGTGGTGCAGATGCAGTACCAGACAACGAACGTTCAGTCCCCAATTCACCTTGCTCATCGTAGAGAATCAATGATGTATCCGTTAACTCCAACGTGAATTGCGATTCGTCGGCTTCCGTAGCTCTCCAATAGACGCGCTCTGCATAGGATGAATTGTCAATTCGACTCGCAACATCCGTACGCTCAATAGCAGCGGACAAATCGTTCATGTTGGCATCAATGGCTTCCTCATTCCAGCGTTCTCGTGTCGCAGTTTCAATGTCATAAATCCACAAACTGAACATTGTAAGGAGCAAAACCCCGAGCAAGAAGGTGAACACATATCCGAGTTCGGTTGCTGCTGCTTCCCTATTTTCTTGCAAGGAAGATGGCTTCAAGCAATCACCTCCGAAACATGTGCATCAAGGGAGGAGATTTGGAGTGAGAATTGAATGGGTTCCCCTGCAGTATGCCAAACGGATTCTACAGTTCCAAAACCAGGGTCTGGCACCCAACCAACATAGTCTGTGAGAAGATCCAATCGTCCAGGGTAAATGGTCCAATCTTCACTTGCCTCAAGACCTTGGGTGGAGGATGCAGCAATCGCTCCTCCATAGGGTTCAGCCCAACCACGACGGACCTCGTATGCAACGTCACTTGCAAGCGATGTCCGCTTTGTTAACGTCACCTCCATCGCAAGCACACCTCCACCCACAGCAGAATCGCTGGTCGGGTGAAGCGCTGGAATTGTTGCAGCGAAACGTGGACCTGGTCCACCTCGGTCAGCAGGTGCTACCAGGACGGTCGGTTTGTATTCCGGGTGATTGGTCAGGACGGCCCCTCCGCTCATAGCAACCTCCATTCCAGTAATTGAGGACTCAAATTCATAGACGAATCGTGAAATCTGCATGACCCAAGCACTACCGATTGGTGTGTAAGGTTCCTCAACGATAAGGCCATACAGTTCGATGTGCAAACTTGCGGGATAATCACCGGTTTTCCACGCTTCTTGCATGTCGGTGATGCTGCGTCCACCCATGCTCGTCCATGGCATAGTTAAATCGACCCAACCGGATGCAGTGACATCGATGGAGACACAGCGTCTTGCGCCATCGTGTATGGAGTCGTGCAGACCAATCGATCCGTGATCGGCGAAGGCATAGACGCCGTGACCTTCCTCGGTTTGAACGATGACTTCTTGACTATCGACGGAAACGGTCAGCGATTCACTCTGGTTGAGTACGGTCTCGTTTGTGGAGAGTGTTGAGACATTCAATATCGACTGATACCCGTTGCTCAACAACTCGAGATTGAAGGTGTCCGAAGTGTTTGAATGAACCCGTAATCCCGATTCCATTCCGGTATCAACCGCCCCAATTTGGTACACGCCATCAGGTGAGGATGCACCACTCCAAACAATTGAGATTGGTAGATTACTTTGCATCATGCTGGCGCCATCGAGGCCAGCAGGAGGCCAGGCGACACTGTAACTGCTCAATTCATCGATGGTTACACCAGATCCCCGCCATGTCACAGTTGCAGGTTCCTCATTTGGGTTGGAGAGGAGAACGAATCCTTCCTGGGTTGGAGGAACAAAGGATGTACCGTAGATTGAACCTGTAAGGCTCTTCCACGTTGTCGCACCGTCGCCACCGATTGTAACCATCAACTGGGCATCGGTCGTGGTGGTGATGTGGACGACTTGTGCTGCTTCGATGGCCATGGTTTTGCTCCAACTTGTTCGAACGCCAACGAGATCTGATGGAAGGGCCACCTCTGTAAAATCTCCAAACGCCCCGTTCCCGTGAACCATCATGACCTCCTGTGAAACGATATTCAACTGAACATTGCCCGCTGGTAGTGGTAACGCCCAGGAACGTCCAAGTCCATTCGCATTCGCATCGGTCGCCCGAACTTCAGTGGTTCCTTCTCCATCTCGCATCCAATAAACAACGAGTTCTTGGGTTGATTCAATCGACCAATCTGCATCGTTAAGGTTCCACTCTTGAACATCATCTACGAATAATTCAGCAGACTCCTCGACCAGATCGTTGCGAAGCAGGTCTACATCGATTGGTCCGAGGGGGAAACTCAATCCCGGTTTGGTCGTAAGAATCACACCATCTGCCCATTCAGGAGCGTCGTAGTGGTACGGACGGTCAGGTCCGAGTCTTAGGTCCGAAAAGCAGGCGGTCGAAGTCGTCGATTCGGGATGCTTCACCTTCAGCGTGTCATCGAAATCGAGAACATCTCGAATTCGGAAGGAATGGTCCTCCTGCCAAGTTGAGGAATACCACATGCCACTGCGCATCATGTCCCATGCGAGAGAGCCATCAACTGGAACAAATTCCTGTGTGACCACATCGCCAGGCATTCCTTGTTCTGAAAGTGTCGTTGTTTGGTGATTGAATTGCGTCATCTGTGCAGACATATCATGTCGCTCAACACTACCTTCCAATTCTTCGATGACAGGAATCATTGTGAGCATCATCAGGCTAATGATCGAGATGACTCCACCGAACAACAGCACAGTCGCAATAGCTGCCGATACGGCCTCTTCATCACGATGCATCTCCATCATGCGTTCACCGCCAATCGTCGTACGTCGATCTCGAGATAGAGGGGCAGACCCTGTGTTTCTACCGTCAACCCATCGCTTCCACTCGCTCTTTGGTACGGTGTGATTCCAACGAATTCACCAAGTGTTCCTGATGCCCGACTAATGGTGTACTCGTTGAGCCAAGCCTCATGGTACTGTGGGTCAATGACAGAGTGGAGTGTGTTGGTGACCTTGATTTGAAGGTTGTACGATTCCCCAGTAAACAATTGAATTGGTCCAAGGGATTCGACCTTGAATCCAACGTTTGGTCCGTTTCCTAGCGCACTGCCCAAACGGACGTCTGTGAGAACAATTGAGAGCCTTGTGGAACCATCGACCAACGTATCGAGACGCAATTTCGGAGCTTCTTCGATGGACCATGAGGTTGTCGGATCTCGAGAAATCCTCGCATCGTTGATCAAGGCAATTTGATTCATGCCTCCATCGATTGCTGTGTTAACACTCAGACCAGAAAGGACGAAGCGTGACCATCGGTGGACATGGTCGCCTCCAGCATTGTAGAAATCGATGATAAGGAAAGTTTCACTGTCCATGTTATGGTCCAACGTTGTCCACTCGGTTGACGGTGATACAGGATACTGAGTTGTGTTCTGAACGGTTTGTACAACCACGCTCGTCACAGATTCATTGAGAGCCATAAATTCGAACGATGTTGCATTCAATTCGTTCACTCTCACCACCTCGAGCGGCGATAAATCAGCGGCAATCATCCATTCTTCGACAAGATTCGCAGGATTGATCGAGGACGATTTCAGGGACAAAGCTTGGCGTGTACCAGTTCCATCAGGTGCATCACCAACAACATCGATGCGGTCTTCGATCCGGTCTGCGATGTTGCTGGCACTGTTCCAGTTGGTGTTGTCGTGAAACGCAACCAGGTATGGGTTGAGGAAAATCCAGACTCCGCCCATGATGGTGATGACCATGGCAAGCATCATGATGACGCCGAGGATTTCACTCACGGCATCTTCATCTTCAGCAGTGCTGCGCCGACGCATCTTGACCTCCCCTTGTTCACTGTAGTTCTTCGGCTGCATTTAGGCATTGACCTCAAGGTTGCTGTTTTACAGCACTTCTCGTTGAATGCGTTGAATGGCGTTGGTGGCAAATCCATCTCCATCTCTGCGACCGATAAAGTGCGAGAATTGAGGTCCATCTTGGAGTGAAATGTTGATGTCACCCTCAAACACTTCATCGATTTCAAACAAGACCGTGGATTCGGCTAGATGCGGTGCATTGTTCATTTCAGAAAGGTGTGTGAGTGTAATGCTCCTTGTCTTGTCCGTGCATACTTGAGCAAGGAATTCACCAGTTTGTAGATTGGACAAGTGTCCTCCTCGGCCAGTAATTCGATCTTTGAGAGAGGAGGGGTACGGTCCAGATATCAATCTGTTTTGGTCATAGTTTGCTTCGACTGCGATGTGTTGGCAACCCCTGACATGATGCACCAACTCATCTGTCCAACTACCCAAATCCGTGATGATTGCTGAACGCTCCCCTCCATGGCTTGCTACGAATGCAACATTATCGGCACCTGAATGGGGGACTGGAACCGGCAAGAGGGAAATGCCGTTGTTGAATGGCAAGACGTCGAGCGCTTCGAATGGTCGTGTCAATTCAGGTAGTAAGCCGAGTTCTGCATTGGTCCGGTGATTGGCGTAGACAGGAACCTTCCACCGCTTCTGGGCGATAAGTGCACCTCCACCATGATCGCCATGATGGTGTGTGATGACAATCGCTTCGAGGTCTTCCGGAGATACATCGAGCATGTTAAGTCTCTTCTCCAGTTGAACTCCACTGAACCCCTGATCGACGAGGATATGGGACGAACCTGAGCTCAGCAACGTGGCATTTCCACGACTGCCGGTGCCAAGGTGCGTGATTGACATCCCCATTCGAATCGAAGCAAGGCGAGTGCAGACGGATATTGAATACACCGCTTGAATTGAGCAAAAATCTCCTTTTTTTCACACCACAACAACGTAACCGTGTATGAACAACGCTCCATCATTGCTATAAGCGTGGAGACAAGGAGTTTGGATAGGGCGTTACGCCGTAGGTGATTGTATTGCGTAGGAGCCAGACCACTTTACTCACCTCACTTGCTGTGATTGCTGGGCTGCTCTTCATGTCGCAGTTTCCAGTCATCTCTCCAGTTTCGAACGTTCATCCTGATGATACATTTGGTGATGGACCTCCAACGACTGACACAGACGAAGATGGTATTCCAGACGTGCACGAGACCATCTTTGAGGACTGGATTAATTTCACTTCAGTGGACGATCGTTTTGTTGCTATGGAGGGATTGAACTCGACCGTTCCTGACGCCAATTTTGATACCGACCGAGACGGTTTGAACAACACCGAAGAGTACTGTTGGCCGTATCCTGCGAACTGCAATGACCCCGGTTTTTCACGAGGGCTCACTGGTACACTGGACGAAAACGGGGACCGTATGTACCTCGATCCTCGTGTCTCTGACACGGACGGAGATGGTATGCCGGACGGATTTGAAGCATGGATGTGCGATCGCGCAGGTGGTTTCGATGAGGTAACGCAACGTTACGTCTGCCCATACTTCGATCCATTGAACGCAAGTGACCAAACCGACGACCCTGATGAGGACGGTTTTGATGTGAACCGCGATGGATTCCTCACGGTTGCAGAACAGTTCACCTCGCCAGAAGAGTACCGTTACGGTATGCCGGGGAATTTTACCCACGAGTTGGATGGATTGTGGTGTTCGGCAACGCTCCCACAGGGGTCCATCTTGACACAGTGGCCCTTTATCACCAACGGCGCCAATGCATCCTTTGTGAACATCCTCTCAGCGTGTACGACCAATGTTACTGGTGTTGTTGGCGAAGATCTGTGGCTAGGAACCGACCCACTTCTCGACGATTCAGACCGCTACAGTTGGGACGGATTTGCCATTCGTCCACTTTATCCCTCGTTTGGAGATGGAATGCCGGATGGATGGGAAGTACACTTCGGCCTCGACCCATTGAACCGCTCAAACGCTTTGCTCGATGGTGATCGAGACGGCTGGGACTTGAATCGAGATGGGCTCGTTTCAGCTGATGTGAGCCGGACCGATACTGCCATTGCACTGGGTGAATCGTTGTCCAACCTTGAGGAATTTTACACCCACAACGACGAAGGCAATACAGTACGATCGGGTCTTCGAGAGGTTCAACTAGGCGTGAACGATTCATCCTTCAAGGAGTATCCTTTGACGTTCAATGCCGTACCCGGATCTCTTTCTCTCATGCACCATGATGTTCGAAGCATACTCGTCGATGGTTCGACTGCTTATTACTTGACTCGTTACGGGATGACCACGATTGACTACGAAACAGAAACAACCCAAGACCAATGGTTCCCACAGGGAATCACCGGATACGAGGCTGTCTTTGTCGAATCTGAGACGGGTCCACATTCAGTTGCCCTAGCAACCTCACACGGAATACATGTCGCCGCTCTGCAAGTTGACGGTTTTGTTGAACCCATCGAATCGTGGTCTTCGACAGAGGCTGTTGAGGTCTTCGCCATTCAACAACTTGCCATCGAAGGCTCAAGCCAGCAACTCATCGCATTGGGTTCCGGTGGTAACGGTATGGTCGTCGAGGTGAATGCAGGTGGTCAAATCACACAAACCTATGAACTCGGGTCCAATTTCAAGTCCTCGTTGATGCAAGACGAGGTTGTTGTCACTGAACTGGAGCATGGAAACGTTCCAGGTGGTGGCTTGGTGCTCTACATCGGGACAGAGCGTGGAATGATGACTCTCGAATCTGCCACAGGCAGAGATGATGCAACTCCAACGTGGCGGTTCTTCTTCGACGCAAACCCCTCAAACATTGCAAACAAGATCGACGACCTGAGAACGCTCAATCTTGGTGCAACCGGTAATCCAGCAGAGGTACAAGCCCTCGCTCTTGATGGTCCAAATCCACAAAATCCCACCGTGCTCTGGATTGGGACTCCATCTGGATTACATCGTTTGAATCTGGAATTGAACGACATGTCGTTTGGTGATCTACTTGAGCATCCCGGTGGCAATGCTGACGAACTTGCAAAATCCAATAACATTCATTCAATATACCCGACGGGTAACGAAATCCTTGTCGGTTCGTCTGACGGTTTGTGGGTTCTCGCAGGGAACTATCTGGATGTCTATGGCCTGCAATCCAATTCCGAAATGCCCGGTGAAATCGCATCCATTGGGACGATGGAACGTGACGGTGAAACCTACATCCTTGGTGCATCGGCACCAGGTCGGTTCGCAAATCTGGAGCTCATGGACCCAGGTGCAAACGATTCAGACAGTGACGGAATGCCAGATGGGTGGGAACTTGCATACGGCTTGGACCCAACCGACCCATGGGATGCACTTCTCGATGGAGATGTCGATGGACTCAGGTTGAATGGAGGCGATGAACTCGATCGCTGGTGGACCAACCTCGAGGAATATCGCTACGTTGCACGAACTACAGACGGCTACAATTCCACCATGCCCAATCAGAGCGATTCTGACATGGATGGTTTGATGGATGGCGCTGAATTCTTTGGTTACTTCCTTAGTGAAACAAATTTCGACTGTTACTACACACCACAACTGGTGTACACGTGCGACGAGGCCTTGGGTGAACAAGCGAGGACGACCTACAGCAACCTGAACTCAATCGATGTTGGCACCGACCCAACCGTGATGGATACGGATGGAGACGGTATGCCTGACGGATGGGAGATTGAACACCGACGATGGGTTGGTACTTCATTTACGGGTGGGAACAACTGGTCCCTCGATCCAACACGTGCAGAGGATGCGTCATGGGACGCTGATCAAGATGGATTGGCCAACCTGTGTGAATATCAATGGTCGTTGGTTCGCGAGGCTGGTCTTCAAGGTGATTTGTTTGAAGAGTTCGGCGAGTCTCCAGAATCCGTTGCAACGTGGTCGGTCCCAGACCCAAATCTTGTTGATTCAGACGGTGACACCCTCCCTGACGGTTGGGAAGCCGATGGTCAATGTACATGGTCTCCGCTTCGAATCGGTGTCAACCCGTTGAATGGTTCGGATTTGTTTGAAAACCCTGATGGCGACGGGTACGACGTCAACAAGGATGGTGTACTCACACAGAATGAGATGTTTGTCAACTATCTTGAATATCACATTCGTTCGGGTCTCTTCTTAGACAATCAAACATTGGATGGTATCGAATTACCGAATGGTTTCACGACAGACCTGTTTGACAACACATCGGACTTCGGACTGCCAGAGGCTGACTTCGCAGCCCGAGCAAGCGGTGCGATTCTTGCGGGCCAAATTCCAATTGAAAAGGGCTCGACAGATCCGTTCAGTGCGGATTCCGATGATGATGGAATGCCGGATGGTTGGGAAATTTGGTTTGCACGATGGAACGTTATCGATGATGAATGGACTCTCAATCCGTTGCAACCGAGCGATCGATGGTTGGATGCCGATGATGATGGGATGACCAACTGGGAAGAATACAACCTCATTGACTCGAGTCTATCGGAAACGAATTCCAATCGTTCCTCGCCTCAATGGTTTGTCACCACACTTGGTTCGGCCTATGCGTTCCAACAATGGCCTTCAGCGTCTACAACATATTCCTTTGGCACCTACATGACCTCGGAGCAGTACAACCTTACGGGTCCAACGGGTGATCCAAACAACGTCGATACGGATGGAGATGGCATCATCGATGGCCTTGAGCTGCTGTTCACTGCATGGAATATTTCTGCTCAAACCTGGACATTGAATCCAGTCGTTGCAGGCGATGGTACCTTCGACAGTGATAACGACGGACTCGTTGATTTGCAAGAATTTGCTCTAGCAACCTCAAACCCAGAGAACGGAATTGATGCACCTGCAGATGCTCCATTGCTGCATGAAGATGGAGACGTACAACAGCCTACGAAAAAGGCGCAGCGTGTCTTCCAAATTCTCATTTCAAAGGATTCCCGAGGAAAGCGATTGTTGGACGACTTCAATGCCTGGCAATCAGGTGAGCCTCCGAATGTGTTCATTTCGCTCCTCCTTGGAATGACGGACCCGACCAACCCGGATACCGATGATGATGGTATGTACGACGGGTTCGAATATTGGTTTACTTCATGGGATTTGAACGAGAACCGATGGGGATTGAACCCACTAATTGAGACCGACGTTAATCTCGATTCGGACGGAGACAGTTACGATTGCAACCGAGATGGGACCATCGATTTGGACGAGCGTTACTCCAACCTGCGTGAATGGGAAGCACGAACATGGGGTAAGTACCTGAACAGAACGTCGGTTCCTGCATCTGTTGGTATCGTGGACTTTGGCGAGGATGCTATGAATGCCTACATGGAAGAAACAGGGATGACCATCTTGCAAGCTCGCCAAGCTTTGATTGATGACTTCATGGCCAAAGGACCTGAGTCTGTGAGCCGAATGAACACCATCAATTCCTTCAATGAAAACAACTTCAACCGAACTCTTGTTGGTGTTTCCGATCCAACGCATCCTGATTCTGATTCCGATGGAATTCCGGATGGTTGGGAATATTGCTACGCTTTGTATGGGATGGACAATCCGACGACAGAAAACCACTGGGCAGCAAACCCATTGAATCCGTGGGATGTAAACTATGATGGTGATTCAGATGGTTGGTACGACCGAACAGCGTTCGATCTACCTGCGCCACAAGGTGAATGGTCCGATCGTGTCTTCACACCCTCCTCACAAGTGGTCCAGCCTGGCATTGGTGACCTCCCGTTCACCAACTGGATGGAGTACGACAACGACACGCGTCCTGATTCCAACGACAGTGACAGTGACTCTGAATCCTTCATCACAGAAACGATGAACGGTATGGTTACCGCACACTATCAAGATTTCAATTTCACAGATGGGCGTGAAGTGTTCAAGTATGGTACAAACCCAATGGACAACGACACAGATGGAGATATGATTCCCGATTGGTACGAGTATGCCAAGGCTTGGAACGAATCCAACGACAATTATTCATCGTTTTTGCAGATTCGGGTTGATTGGATTGATCCTGGAACTGGCGGGCCTTGTGATACATCGACGAATTCATGTCTGCCATTGTCATTGGACGCTGGAATTCTTGGTCGTCCTGACCTTTCGTACACGTGGTTCACCATGGATCCCCGGGATGCGATCGATGCCAACGAAGATGCAGATCAAGATGGAAACTGGGATTGTTCCGGTGTCGGTTGTGTCTATGAACCCTATACCAATTTCCAAGAATATTTTGCAATCACCAGTGAGCAACTATCGAGTCCGAATGCAGTGCGTCTCTCTGGCTTGACGTTTGAGGGAGAGGTCATCCAAGAGGGATGGCAGTTGCGCGCGCTTCTGCTCGGTTTAGGCCAGTGGGATGAAGGCGTGAGGAATTATCTCAAGATGGACAAATCACAGAGCACGGATTTCCGCTATGCCTACATCGTCAACGATAACGACGTGGATTTCCTAGTTCAGGACGGTTCGAACCACGTCATCCTTTGCGGTGGTAATCTCACCGATCCTTGGGAGATTTACTACACTGGCGCTCCGAATACCGCTCCTGTACGTGCCGTTGGCGAGCACGAATACGGATGGTATCTCTTGGATTACAACGATGACCACGTCGCTGAAGGAACCGATCCTACCAATTGGGATACGGACGGTGATTGGATGGTTGATTGGTTCGAAGTGAACGATGATGAACAGGACGGAAGTCGAGGTGAAACTTCCCCAATCCGGTACGATTCACGTCAAACCACATAGTGACCGTTAAGCAAACGCTTGATAATCTTTCAAGCACTGGAAGGTAACATGAGTGTAAACGCTGTCTCTCAACGTTCCATTGCTGTCGTGCTCCTCGCACTGTTCCTTGGAATGAGTTTTTCCCCATTCGGAGAGCTGTGGATTGAGCAAGCAGAGGCCGCAGAAGTAGCTCGTCACACCTACGAATTCAGCGATGGTACGACAGAATACATCGCACTCTATCAAGGTGGTAACGCCGATTCTGGAGCAAAAATTGCTCTACCAAAGGGCGCTCAAGTAACAGATGTTCAGATGACGTTGTCTGGTGCATCGGCAACCGGATGGTCTTCAATTCCAACGACGACACGCGATCATTGGGTCGCTGGAGAGGCATCGAATACCGACAACCAAAGTACAGACTTGACGCTTGCAATGGCCAACTCAAGTCATGCCTTTAATGCCCATGGCATGGATGAGGATATCAATCCATCCAGCACAGCATGGCTTGACAACGGCACCTATGCAGTCCGTCAACCTCACACGTCCAATTCAACGGATGCGTTGTTTTCTCAGCAACTGAAACTCAGTCCGAACTCACTCAACGCACAGGGACAAGGGGCAGTTCTCCGACATCACGACTGGTTGTACCTCTCGACCTGGTCCTCGACAAGTTTCCACAACATCGTACATCGTTTGTACCCGAACAACGGGACTCGTGAAAGCATCATTACGCTCGATCAAAACGGTTGTACGCTCCCAAACAAGCATTCCTCTTCCTACTATGGGCAATGGGGATTCCGTGATTGGGTTGTGACGGATGATGAGCGCTTATACGCTATCCTCTCCGGCTACAAGTACTTCTACACGTCAACTGCGAATACGCTGTATCATCGCGTTCTTGAATTCGACATATCGAATGAGAACGAATGGGTTTGCATCGATTCGTTCCAGCCACAGGGGAACGGTGATTACACGGGAATTACCTATGACCCAGTTGAGGATACCATTTGGATTCTTCACAATCAGAACAGAAGAATTCAATCCTACACTGTTAGTGCTACCGGTGATTTCGAACGTGGTGACCAATATTTTACGTTCCAAACATCCACATCCTCAATTTGGCAATGTGGCGTTACCAATCAACAAGCTCGTGGTCTTGAGATGAATCAAACCCATTTCTTCATGCGATGCCAAGATGGTAACTACTACAACGACCGAGATCAACTTGAGACATGGGGTCGTTCAGGTAGTGCAGTTGCATTGATTCCTGAAAACACCGTCCGCAGTATCTCATCCTTGGGTTACGGTTTGTTCTATGATGGTCGTCGATTCATCACGGTTGACTCTGGTTATTCGACGTGGTCAAGTTCCCCCTCGTATCATGAGTTTGGAACAAGTTGGCAATACAAAACAACACCCGCTCCAGGTACAACGACATGGTTTGGCCCGGTGATTGAAACTCCGGATGATGTTTTATCGGTCAACATGGAAACGCTCTGGTCTGCGACTTCGATTGGTGACCGCGTTGATTACTGGGTTTCAGCTGACAATGGAACGCATTGGGTTGCTGTTGAATCGAATACCACGGTCCATTTCCAACATCCCGGAAAAGAACTGGTCTGGAAGGCAACGCTCATTGGTTCCACTGCAGTTTCATGGTGGGTCGATTTGGAATACGCTACCGAATACGAATCGAGCGGAACATGGATCTCACCTCCTAAACCTACCGGAACCAAAGTGGGTAAGGTTCGTCCAGTATGGGTTGCTACAACCGATGCTGCAACCGACATTACGGTTCAGGTTTCCAACGACGATGGTTCAACATGGCAACCTGCAGCCAATCTCGCCGAGACGAGTTTCTCAACCGATGGTGCAGGTAACATCCTACGTTACGCTGTGACGATGACTTCTACGGACAGGCTCAAGACACCCGTTATGGACAGTCTCGAATTGTTCTACGAGGAAGGATATCCTGACCGTCCACGCATTGACGTCGGAGCCGACGGTACCTTTGATTGGGAGAGTATACTATTCCTCAATGAATCTGCTATTGGCGTCAGCGATGATTCAGAAGTTGGGGTTGAAGTTGACTTCCAACCAACGCTCGTGGATGCTTTCAACGACTACATCCCTGACAACGGGGACGGCATGGTTGAGGTTCCACTTGCCATCAAGGCACAAACATCTGGTCGGGTCAAGATCACAAACATCGACATTGCCTACAAGATGAACACGCACGCCATTAGTGCGGCATTTGAAGGAGGCATGGCAGCGCCTGACGGTATTGCACGCAACCTCATCATCAAAGTCGCTCACGGTGATGAAGTGAATTTCGTTACAGAGGTCACTGCTTCACTCAACAACAGCCGGGGGGATAATCCAACCTTTAAGTGGCAACAAGGCGATGCATGCAGCACATTGAATGATGCGGGGGGTATTGTTTCCTTTGACACTGCAAACTGTTCATCCTTCCTCGATGCAAACGATGTACGAACAATCCGGATTCCTGTGACTGTCGACTGGAGTTGGGACGACGAGGCAGCCACTGAGGCCCTGCTTACGGTGAAAGATTCGTTGGGTACTGCCGTCAACAATTGGCAAACGGAAAACATGCGTTTGCGGGTTGAAAACGACATACAGCTCGATGGTCTGCAAGTCTTTGATGAAACTGGCCGACAATTGTTCGCTCAAGATTGGGTAAGAGGAGGACAGAACCTTTCCTTCCTTGGAAAGATACACTTCGAATCATCGCAACTTTCTCCTCTTTCAGGTGAGTTCAATTTGCGAGTGCTTGGCCAAAACGTCACTTATGACGGTGATCCAATCGGACAACCAATAGTTCTCGCTGAAGAATCCAATCCGAACTTTGGTTCCTACAATTTGACGTTCATGTCCCCGATTGAATCGACGCCGGGAGGTATGGTGTTCTCGGTTGAGGCCGTCAACCTACCAAATGGTTCAACGTTTACGAACCCGGGGTACAACACGATTCGACTTGTTCTCGATGGCAACTCACCCCTCGTTTTGGGCGTCACGCCTTTCGATGGGCAGGAGCGCCATGTTGGGCCACCAGCGCCTGGCGGTCAAGCGGTCACGGTCAACATTCAGGACAGCGTCGACCCGCCAACACAAATCAGCCTCCACTACTGGGTGGGATGCAAGTCCACTGTGGCGATTGGATGTCACGATTTCAACTTTGACGGATTGCCGCAGGAAGACGAGTACGCTGAGAAAATCTTCTCCTCTCCAGAAACCATCACTGGTGGTCTTAACATCTTCAACGGCCTTGTCGACGACTCAATGCTCGAACATGGACAGGTCGTATCGATGTATGTGAGTGGTAAGGATGGTCAACAAAATCAGGTTGCTATGGGTGGAGGTCCTGTTTGTCCACCAACACCGCAGGTGTGTGGTTATGCTCCAGGTCAAATCATGCCGAACTGGGACGCTGATGCATCCACATACCGGATTCGACAAGAATTCGAACCTGTCGTCGATTTGACAAATTCAAGCATTGTCGGACACGAGGACGAGCAACCGCTTCACCCTGGAGTCATGTACACGGCTCAAGTGGTCCTTTCCGATCGAAACGGATGGGATGATATCCAATTCGTCCAATTCGCTCTTGGCGAAGATGTCAACGATGACGAGACATCGATTTTCATCCAACTAGAAGAAGATGAGAATGGTATGCCAAAGGCTCGACTCGAGTCAGGTGGTGAATACATCGCTGTCTCCAACCTCTATTCTCAAGTCTCCACGTTCGGTGACGATGCCAATCAGTTGCTGATTCGTGCTCGCTTCCAGTTGACATGGTCGTTCCCTGAAGTCTACGATACCGATGGCCTCGAACATTTCATTCCAGTTCTCAAGGTGACGGACAAACCGTGCAATGAGGGTGAAACAACCCCATGTTTCTCGAAGATCAGTGGTTTGGGTTCCAACGCTTGGAGTCTTGACAACGACTTCCGATTCTACACCGAACCAGGCCACATCAAGGCTGTCGAACTTCGCGATGGTACCAATCACTACAACGACGAAGCAGAGGAGACGCTGATTGGAAGCGGACAAGCGCTTCGAGTCACCGGACGTGTCTTGTTTAGCGAGGATGAGACGCCTGCTCCTCCGGGTGCTTTCGATGTCGTCTTTGGTGATTTCGATCACGTATGGAGAACCTCTCCTCGAGACAACGGTGAATTCAGTCTTGACTTGCTGGTTCCTGCGGTAAATTCGGGTCACCTTGACCTACGCTTGCGCCTTGATGACTTGCCGGGACTGGCTCAAGATGAAACCAATCCTCTACCACGTGTGCGCTTCGCAGTCGACAGTTCAAATCCGACCATTCAAACCGTCATGTTAAACGAGGTTCCTGCTGGTTCACCCCTTTCAATCGGTGAGGCTAACTCGCTGCAAGTCATGCTTGAAACCGTGGACGACAACGGTTTCGATATGGATAATCCTGCTGTTTTGCATTACCGAATTCGTGCAGGAGAAGCTGAAATCTCACGTGGAGCGACTGCGTTGCCTGAGACGCTTCCGTTTGGAGACCAGTTCTTCTGGACTGGGGAAATTGATTTGACGGATATGGGCGCAACGATGCTTTTACCATCCTATGTCGTCGATGTATGGGTCTCTGGTTCGGACGCTACAGGAAATCCATTCGATACGTCGAACAACAACATCGACGAACCATTTGCGACGTGGCCGCTGTCCCTTCTTGGACCGAGTATTTCCTTCACTCATCCAGAAACTGAAATCGAATGGAGCAATCCAAGCCCAACGCGTGGTGAGACCTCTGAACTTGAAATCAGTATCCTCAACGAAGGTGGCAAGGGTGATGTTCGCTTTGTTCTTCAGAGATTGGTCGATACCGGTTACTGGAACGAAGAAGCAAACACGAGCATGCCTGTATCAGCCGGAATCACTGCTGTTGCTTCGATCCCAGTCGTAGCGAACGTGGAAGCAGGAGAATCGCAAGCTTATCGCTTGTTGGTCCTCGTCGATGGTGTTGAGATGGACCGATACAACGTCGATCCACTTATTGTTAAGAAAGACACAGTTCGTGATGGTGATGCGCTTGCACAACAAGCGAGTGATGGTCAATTTGCCATCTTCATGTATCTTGTTGCAGTTGCGTCCCTCTCTGCCTTCCTGTGGATGCTTGTCATGTATCGGAAGATGAAGTATGGTGATGACGAATTTGAAGCAGACCAAACAGAGGTCGTTGCTGAGGAGATGGAACAGAAGGAGGTTCCTGAATTGAAGGTTCAACCCGCTCTACCACCAAAACCGACCCAAGTTCCTGCACCGATTCCTCAACCAACGCCTCAACCAACGCCTCAACCCGCGCCTCAACCATCCGTCCAAGCGGATCCACGAGGAATTGCACCGCTGCCACCAACCGGTCTTCCAGAAGGTTGGACACAGGAACAATGGAATCACTTTGGATGGCAATACATCGAAGGATTCTCCAAGAAGAAGTAGGTGTTGACCTATGTCAGCAACAGATTCAATGGTGACGCTCCAAGAGCGCATGGTGAATCTCATTGGCCAATTGACCATGCCTGTTGCTGAGGTTGCACTCGTTTTGCAACATCATATTCAGGGATTGCTCGGTTCGCTCAACGAATTTGTCGAGAAGACGGGAGCAACAATCAATGAGCGAGTAGCTCAACCTTGGCCAATTGAGGAAAACGATGTGGACCACAATCCAATCTCCTTCGATGTTGAGAAAGTACTGAAGATTGTCGATCAAGATCGGATGGATATTCTTTCAACACTCATTCGTGTGACGTTGGTCGAAACAGAGATGGACCTGGTCGAAGGAATACTTGCCTTACGCTCATGGGAGCAACTTGTACGTCAACAACTTGCAGATGCAACCGGGCCTGGTCAATTGTTCTCGCCGATTGAATTACCAGAAGAGTGGTAATGGACAGACGTTTTAGAACAGAGAGTGCGGAGTGAGTTGCATGCGAAACAAGCGTTTGATGGGCGTTCTCCTCTCCTGCCTGATGGTTTCCATTCCAATGGCAGGTTGTGCATCGGAAATCGAATCAATCCTTGGGGAATCATGGGGTGTTCCAGGTGGATTAGCGCTTGCTTGTCTTCGAGACGATGCTTACCGTGAACTTGTCATTGAAATCGATCATGCACCTGGATACAACCCTGAGTCATCGACCGTCAGCTTGCTGAAGGAACGACTCGGTCAAGTCTGCGATAAGCCTGATGGAATCAGAATTGAACTCAATGAGATGAATTTTGCAGAAACCACCACGTGGACGGCAAACACGGTTCGTGAAGTTGCACATGAGACAATGGACGCTCCGCCTCAGACATCTGTCCTGCGTTGGCATGTCATCATGCCCGAAGGAAAGTATTCCGATGACAGCGTTCTCGGTGTCGCAGTCGATGCTTCCACAATTGCTTTATTTTCGGATTCCATCGATGATGCAACCTCCATCTTCAACCCACGAATATCTGCAGAAGATATTGAGAACAGTGTAATGGTACACGAGTTTGGACATCTACTTGGGCTTGTGAATCTCGTTTACACTTCTCCTGCAGATCATGAAGATTCTGAACATCCTGGACATTCCAACAACGAAGACTCGGTCATGTATTGGGCTGTTGAGACTGTGACCATTAGCGCATGGTTCAGCGGTGACCTTCCAACGGTGTTCGATCAAGACGATCTCGATGATTTAGCCGGCATGAAGAGCGGTGAACTCACAACAACTGACCAACTGTGGCGCCCTTAGCGCGAACGTGCTTGAGAAACAATCACTGTTGCATCTCTCCACGCGTCGTAGATTGACCACAGCCAAAGAGGAACGTACAGAACAATGGTCAAAGCAAGTGGAATCTGCAAGAGCGTCCAATCAAATGCACGCTGATGCTTTCGATTGAAATGTTGACCAAGAAACAAACCAGGAATGGCCGCTAAGAGCGCTGCAAAGATGGGGCGGAATGCACCCCACATCCCGACGCCGAGGAAGATTTCTCTCCAAATCTCAGTGATGAGGCGCATAGGACTCAGTCTCGACTGCTCTGCTGGAGTCATGTGCCTCAGGGGGTGGTTTGTCCAATGGTTTGTCAATCTGTTGCCAATTTGTCAGCAAAATCAAGAACAATCGACCCTACGACAAACCATGCCACGTGTACTTCTCACAGGCTTTGGACCATTTGGAAGTCATGATGTCAATCCGACAGAGCTCATCGTTGAATCATTCCCACCCTTGATTCCAATTAAAAATCCATTTGGAAGGGGTTCAAGTGAGATGTCGATTGAGAAACACGTCCTCTCGGTTGATGAACATGGATCAAGG
>CALDQY010000051.1 GCA_937911445.1 uncultured Rhodobiaceae bacterium
AAGGACATCATCGGATTCAACCGCTTGTCCTTCTGCCTGAATGCAGGCTCTCATCCACTGCTCATAGGTAACACCTATTGATTCAAGATTCATCACTGGAATCATGCCTTCACCTCAGGGAATTTGAGTTCACCAAACATAATGCTCGACATTCGTTCACGGAGGGGTGGTTGATTTCTCAGCTGCCCCATGAGCCACGTTGCTGCAGCGGCTGCGGCATTGACGTAGCCAAATTGGATGTTTCCAGCAGCGATTGCTCCAGAAATTTGGCAACTCGCAGGCTCGTGGTCTGGCGTCATCATGGCGACAAGTGCAGGGTCTGAATCGTTGGTGAAATAGACGTGGCCATCGCCTGTTGACCGCAAGTCAATCCAAGGAACATCGGTTGCATGAACCAACCTTCGAGGATGGGGTCGGTCAACGCCGATAATGATGTAATCAAATTCTTGCAGTTGTTCCTTAACCCGTAGATTTTCTGTGTCAGAAACACAATACACGTTCTTCAACGATTCATATTTCTGAACAAGAGCCGCAGTCTTGAAAGAGCCTATGTCCGATGATGAGAATCGTTGATGGCCCAAATTTGAGGCTTCAACTGTATCTCCATCCATGATGGTGATCGAACATTTCTGCCCTACTTTTTCAAGTGCTGGAACGATCAAATCAAAGGTGAGTCCACCGATTCCACCTGCACCTACAATCAAAATTCGTGGCATACGCTCTGCTGTCATGTCAGAAGAACGATTCCACAGTATATCAACTAATTTTGAGCGAGAGGGAGTTTCTTGACAGGAGGAGCGATTCCCAAATCTTCTGGGAAGTACAGTTCTGCTTCTGGAATTGGGATTGGAACAATCTCTCGACCAATCAGTGCAACACGACTCGGTCGACTTTCTGAGAGCACTTCTCGATTGACTTGAGGTGCAAGTTCATTTGAGAAGGAAAGAATGTCATCATGACTGGGCATGTTTTCCATTGAGAGGTTTTCTCGACTGTGGCCGACGTAGACGTATCCCTTTGCTTCGATGAAATCAGGGTCTGCACGGTTATCGAGCTCGGCAAACTCCTTGATGTGCGTAGATGACATGTTGACATCTTTCATCAACGTGTGTCGACAAACAATCCTAGTGTCAAGACTTGGAAGTAAATCGATGGTCTTCTCAAACTGATCCCAAGCACCACTGTTCCATTTTGGACGACATACGTCATCGAAAACTTGCTTATTCGGAGCATCGACAGAAACGTAAAGTTGAGTAGGGAGCGTATCGAGGTTTTCCAAGACTTTTGGAAGCGTCCCGTTGGTCACAAGCATCGTGGTCATACCGTGCTTGTGGCACAAGTCCATGTATTCTCCAAGACGGGTGTAGAGCGTTGGCTCTCCATTCAACGAAATCGCAACGTGTTTTGGATCTTGAGCTTCAAGGAATTTCTCACGTGGAACCTTGTCGTTCCCACCAAAACCTGAGAGGAGGCGTCGTTGGGCACGAACGCTTTCATAGAGTAATTCAAGGGGATCTTGGTCTGTTAGCTCAAGCGTGTCCATGTGGGGCTCACGCCAGCAGTATGTACAGGCAAGATTGCATTGATCAACAACAGGAGACATTTGCATACAGGTATGGCTCTTGACGCCGTAGAAGGTGCCCTTGTAGCATGCTCGATCACGTAGAAGTGACTCTTTCGTCCAATGGCAGGTTTTGACACCACCGTGTTCTCCGACAATGTGATATCGTTGCTTCTGCAATTTCGCTTTGAGTGCGGGGTCCATGCCCATGGTGATTCCTCCTGTAGCCGGATTCCACTGTCGGTGAACGGTTGGGAGCGGCTCGGATGATTCGGCCTCGGAATGTGTGTTCTTGAAGAGAACGGTTGTTATGATGTTTTTGAAAACACTTGATGTAAATACTACACCTTTGTGTTGGCAAGTTTACCACGCCTTTGAATAGGTAGAGCACTCAATTTAGAGTGGGGATAACAATGGATAACGAACTCCAAACGTACACCGACCGAATAATGGATCAGCAACAGTACCGTTCGGGAATTTTTTCCGACATGCTGTCGCCAATCGTGAACGCCATCGCCGCTTTTCGGTTTTCAGCCAATGAACGTGCTGCCTACAATATTAGGAGGGAACAATAGATGGATAGAGAATTGGAGATGTTTGTTGACCAAGCTCTTGAACAACAGGTCTACCGAAACGGTATCTCCTTCACGCCCGGCTTCGTTCGTCGCATCGCAAGCATGTTTCGCCGATCCTGATTTGAAGGCAACGCCTTTGAATTATGAGTCGCAGGTCTGAGCATGGCAAGGTGGGCGCCCCATCTCATTGGTTTGCTGACGCCAATATCTGCTGCTGTCACTTTGTTGATTGGCGGCTGGTGGATGCTGACGCCCATTATCTTGCTACTTGGCCTGTATCCGTTTCTTGACTCGATCGCAGGTTCATCAACGGTTCATGATGTTGAAGAGGAAGGCCGAGGTCACAACGTTATCGTTCACCTCCACGGCATTCTTGTCCCGATTGTTGTGATTTGTCTTCTGTACAGAATTTGGGCCGGACTTGGTTCGGTTTCGATCGTCATTCCCGCAATTTCCGCAGGTCTTGCAACGGGTGCAGCTGGCGTTGTTGCTGCACATGAACTTGGACATAGGAAGCCACGCTCATCCAGTTGGTGGTTGGGGCGCCTTGACTTATTGTGCGTTCTCTATCTCCATTTCACAGTCGAACACAACCATACACACCACAAGCATTGGGCTCGGAAGGTCGATCCTACGAGTTCTCCATGGGGGCGTAGTGTCTATGGTCATCTTGTACGAACCGTTCCTCGACAACTCCGAAACGCATACAGAATCAGGAAAAAGGACACAACCATCTCCATCCTTGTCGAACTTGCATTGCTCGCCTCTCTTGCTGTATGGGGTCTGCCGTATCTTGCAGCGTTTGTCGGTCAAGCCGTCGTTGCAATCTATTTGCTTGAATTTGTGAATTTCATTCAACATCACGGCCTCGAGCGTGGTGAAGATGAACGTCCGAATGCAGGACATGCTTGGGAAAGTCGTACTCGATGGTCACGATACACGCTGATGAACCTCCCTCTCCACGCTGCGCATCATCTTCGCTCAAGCACGCCGTACCAACGACTGCGTCCGTACGATGAATCGCCTCAACTCCCTGGTGGCTACTACCAGATGTTCTGGATTGCGTTGATTCCGCCGTTGTTCAACCGGCTGATGCAAAAATCTGCCAATCATTCTGGCGGTGTTGGTGGAGCATAGCCTCCATCAACAGCTTCCTGAACAATGGCCAAGTCGGATTCGACCATCATTTGAATGAGTTGCTCGAAGGTTGTCTTGGTTTCCCAGCCGAGCTTTTCCTTTGCATACGCAGGGTCACCAATCAGTAAATCAACTTCAGCAGGACGGAAGAATTTGGGATTGGTTCGTACTCGGATGACACCGTTTTGGTCGGTTGCCATGGTATCAACACCTTCCCCAGACCAGGTCAAATCCAAGCCAATATGTGAGAAAGCGAGACTGATCATGTCACGAATGCTGTGGGTTCGACCCGTTGCAATGACATAGTCATCAGGCGCATCTTGTTGAAGCATCTTCCACTGCATCTCAACATAATCGCCAGCGAATCCCCAATCACGCTTGGCATCAACGTTGCCGATGTGAAGGCATTCATCGAAGCCATGCTTGATTCGAGCGGCCATCATGGTCACCTTCCGTGTTACGAATTCAAGACCGCGCCGTGGACTTTCGTGGTTGAAGAGAATTCCAGTGCATGCGAACATGTTGTACGACTCACGGTAGTTTCGAGTGATTTCGAAGGCCATGACCTTCGCACATCCATACGGTGAACGTGGGTGGAACGGCGTCTGCTCGGATTGAGGAACTTCTCGCACCTTACCATACTGCTCGCTGGAGCCCGCTTGGTAGAACCGGCAGTCTGGAGCATGCTTTCGAACAGCCTCGAGGCAGCGAAGTGCACCGAGTCCAGTAATATCAGCCGTCATCATTGGCGAGCGCCACGATTCTGGTACGAACGACATAGCACCGAGGTTGTAAAACTCATCCGGCTTCACTTGGTGTACGGCATTGTCGATTGAGTTTTGATCAGCAAGATCACCGTTCAACAAATGGAAGTTTTCGTTGCCCATCAAGTGGTTGATGAGGTTACGGCCAAGGCTCGGTTGCGATACACGGCGGACCAACCCGTAGACGGTGTAGCCCTTCTCAAGAAGCAATTCGGCAAGGTAGGAACCATCTTGTCCAGTAATCCCTGTGATGAGTGCAGTCTTCCCGCTCATAGCAATTCCTGATGCTTGCCTTTTTTCAAAGCGTCGCATCAAAATGTAGAGTCGTCAGATACAAACCATTGTAAAGAAATAACCACGCGATTCTAACTGCATGCAGAAATGCTGGAGTTTTTGAGATGCTAGAAGTCAATGGTCTAACCAAGAGTTTTGGTTCATTGGATGTGCTAAAAGGCGTCAACATGCAAGTCGAAAAGGGCGAGATGGTTGCTCTTATGGGACCTTCTGGTTCTGGTAAATCAACACTACTGAACATCATAGGAGGTTTGCTTGCCGGTGATGGTGGTAGCATTACCCTCGATGAGCGGACCTATGGACAAAAAGGGCCCTCAAGCGTTGTCGACGTTCGTCGAAACAAGGTTGGTTGGATTTTCCAAGATTTTCACCTTCTCGACAATCTTTCTGCAGTAGACAATGTTGCCATTGCTCTCGAATTGTCAGGGGTTCCTTCGAACGAAGCCGTCGCTGCAGCTGAAGATGCATTGCAAAAAGTTGGGCTTGGCGATAGGCTCAATTTCATCCCAGACCAACTCTCGGGTGGACAGCAACAACGTGTTGCGATTGCTCGAGCCATTGCTGGCAACCGCCCGGTTCTACTAGCGGATGAGCCGACCGGAAATCTTGACATTGCAAGTGGCAAAGAGGTTCTCAAACTGTTCAAAGATCTCTGTCATGATGAAGAAAACCCCATTTCAATTCTCATGGTAACCCATGATCCTGACCTTGCTTCGAACGCTGATCGCATGCTTCTTCTCAACGATGGGAAGACGGAAGCATCCGACATTCGCTCAGCTTGGGGCCTTGATGAGGAAGGTGAGGAAGAATGAGCGACGATATCTCTGGTTTGCAAGACAGCGACTTCGGCCAGAATCGTTCTCGAGTTCGACGCTACCAACACGCCTTGATGGAATTGCCAAGTCGACTCCGCCTCGCAGGTCAAAGTGCATGGCGTGGCAAGGAGCGCGGAATGGCCGTCATCGCTGGTGTATTCCTCGCATCGCTCGTCATTACGACCGTTCTTGCTTACGGTGTTGGATTGTCCCAATTGTTCTTTGAAGAATCTTTGGATTCTGAACCGTTTGATGCGAAGATTGAGTTTGCACGAACACCTGTTGAGAACGCATCAGGGTGGACCAACAATACAACGACGATGACTGAAGTATGCGATGAATTGATGGATGAATTCTCGGAATTCAATGACTGTACCCTCGTTCTCGGACGTCAAGGCATTCACAGTGGTGGCTTCTTCAACATCGAGTTTGTCGTCGCTCAGCCGCTCGAAA
>CALDQY010000052.1 GCA_937911445.1 uncultured Rhodobiaceae bacterium
GTTGATTTTGACGGATGAACTCGTCCTCTGATAGTGCACGAACCAGATCCTCTCTTGTGTACGCTTGGTGGGTCAGAACATCCGTCCCGTCCCTCATGCAGTAGACGTTGTTTGAGTTCCACCCCTTCTCCGGCTTGATGACAAAGTTACGAGGTAAGCTTGCCAGTTCAGGTACATCGTGTAACTCCTTCCCCTCCCAATGCAAGACTGGGACCTTCAATCCCAAATCCTCCACGAACCTTCGCCCGGCAAGTTTTGGAGACAATTTTTTTTGCCAAACCGGTTTTTTTGCCTTCCACCAATCGTGGTTTCGTTTCCTTATCATTTCTGAAAAAAGTGGCATGCCCGTCTCCCAAGCGTGATGTTTGGATTTCATCGCATCCGGAACCTCAAAAGGACGAACGGATAATCTTCGAGGCAGGTAAGGAGAGGTGATTCCGGATTTGATTTTTCTGTGCCATAATCGGAACGAACAGTGATGATTCAATCTGTGTCCGGACACAGACCGCCAGGAAATATGGAACGGTCCTCCACCTGTTAACGAACTGTTGTGCAGCATCATGAACATTGAAGGTATGCTCACTCGTAATCGCCGTTCGTTTCCATAATACGCCTCTATACGCTCAATGTACTCCGTATCTGCACCAACCCGAAGAGAATCAAAATATCCGATGTCGTCCACAACCTCTCTGCGTATGAGGAGGGAAATGCAGGCCATTCTCAGAGCCCCAATTCCTCTGAATTCAACATCGGAGTTTTCATCGATTCTGAAATAATCGTGGGTAATTCCCACCGCCTCAGGGTTTGAGCTCAGTGAATCAACCTGCATTTCGATACGTTGTGCATGACAGTAATCATCGCTGTCCATGAAACCTATGAACGTCCCCTTTGCTTGTGATATTCCGAAGTTTTTCGCAAGGTATGTCCCGCCGTTTTCGTTCATTTGGAACACGCGAATTCGGGCATCGGTTTGCTCCAATTTTTGAAGGTAGGTGAAATTATCATCGGGTGAACAGTCATCGACGATCAACAACTCAACATTTCGGTATGTTTGATTGAGAATCGAGGCTATCGCCGAATCCAACAATGGATCTCGTTTGTACGTGGTCATGATGATGGACACAAGACGCTCATCATCGACGAACTTGCTAACTTCTGTGGAAAGATACTGTGGCGTTATGGCGTTGACGGGTGATGAGGACATTACCGGAGCAAGGCCGTGTAATTCGAGCATGTTGTTGATGTGATTGATTTGCATTTGGGGTTGCCCTGCGTTTTTTTCGATTTGAGAGGCAGTGATGTGCGCGTCATTGGATTCTGGCCAGCGGACCAAGCATTTTGAAACGGTATTTCGTGCAGTTTGATGATTTCCCAGCCAGGAGTTCACCAAAGCGAAATAGAGTTGACTTCGTAGGTTGTTTGGGTGATGCTTTAAGCAGGTTCGAACAATTTCCAACGCCAAATCATAGTCCTTCTGGACGCTTAAAACAAAATTCAACCGGGCAAATTGATGATTCAGATTTTCTGGGTGTTGTTCGGTTATCGTCGTAATTTCAGATGAATACTTTTCCTCGGACCATACCTTAATCCCACATTTTAGCCTTCGCTGCACTGCTGATTGATGATCTTTGTTGATATCCAACACCTGCTCAAACACACCGATAGCATCTTGTAATTTCCCCATGGACTCAAGAGCTATGGCTTTGCGCATCAGAAAGGAGACGTTCTCAGAATGTGAGGCCAAAGCCACATCAAGTACGTCAAGGGCACCCGCCGCATCCCCTTCCTCCAGCATTCTCGCTGCTGTTAAATCGGTTTCAAGCAAAGTGCCTTCGATGAGTCCCATGAGTTGCTCTGCTTCCTCGGTTCGATCTAATTCACATAACCTGAGATACGATTTACGGATCGTCGCCTTTGCATCAACCCCAAGTTCAATCAGACGTTTACTCGCGAGTAAGATGTCGGGGACTGAACCATGGTTGATCGCAGCTTTCGCAAATCTTCGCAAATGGTACAATTTTACCTCACCCAAATCATTGAGCCGATGGTAAGCCTCCAAGGCAAGTTGAGGCGTTTTCGTTTGATACCCAATCTCGATCAAAATCTCCAACATTTGCAGGTCGTCGGGATTCTCTTGAAGGACCGTAGAAGCGATTTGTGCTGATTCATCAAACCGTTTTGCATGTTTTAGCCGCTTTGCAAGAGAACGTTTTTTCGAGAGTTCACCCTCAATTTTTTGAAGATAATTCACCCATAAATTGTGAGCCATTTCAATTTGCCCGAGGGATTCACACACCTGTCGCGCAAACATCAACGTCGACTCGTTCACGACCTCTCGAGACATCAGCGAGTCGAGGAGTTCAATGCCTCCCTCAACATCTCCAGATTCAAAACGTTCTTTTGCTTGGACAAAGATTGGAAAGGGGATGTCCAGATTCCAGGTTGACCGGAGGAAAA
>CALDQY010000053.1 GCA_937911445.1 uncultured Rhodobiaceae bacterium
CGACGACACAAAGCAACGTTGTCATGGAAATCACATGGACAGACACAAACAACGTCGACCACACAGGCAAGATTTGGATTGAGTTCTACGATGATGAGACACCAATGCATGCAGAAAGTTTCCGGGCCAACGCTGAAGCAGATCGTTACGATGGTACCATCTTTCACCGAATCGTCGACGGATTCATGATTCAAGGAGGCGACTTTGAAAATGGAGATGGAACTGGAGCGCACGCTGGTAAGTTCTTCGGCTGGTGCGATCAAGGAATGGGGAATTTTGCAGAGACAGACGACTGTCGCACAGACATGACCAAGTGGGTCATTCCTGCGGAGTTTGGTCAAACTCACGAGCCAGGCACTATTGCCGCAGCTCGTAGCACAAACGAAAATTCAGCAGGTGGCCAGTTCTACCTCGTTGATTCCGAAGGTGCATACAATCTCGATGGCTCCTACACGGCCTTCGGAAAGGCATACAGAGGCGAAATCGATGGTACAGGAACGAGTGGCGTAGAAGTCATCGATGCCATCTCTCAGGTAGGCTGTGGACCTTCGCAGACTGTTTGTACCGACAACAACAAACTCTCGACATTCCCAGTTACTGTAGAATCTGTTGAACTGGTCGACCCAGACGAACCATGGTACAAATTCTGGTGAAGTCTCACAGAAAATAGAACAGTTCGGTTGATTAACGGGGTACGATTCCCTTTCAATCATGAGCGAGTTGGACCCATTTTTGGCGAAGCGAGAACTTGAGGTTGGAGGTACTTATTACGCCCTCTCTGCCCTTGATGATGCTGGGATTTCCACCAAGCATCTTCCCTACTCAATGCGCGTCTTGTTGGAAGGTGCTTTGCGTAATTGTGATGGTTTCTTGATTCGAGAAGAAGATGTCAAGGTCATTGCCGGATGGGAAGCAAACGGTGAACGCGGAGAGATTCCGTTCCGACCATCTCGTGTCATTCTCCAGGATTTCACTGGTGTTCCTGCCGTCGTCGACCTTGCTGCCCTCCGTGATGCAATGGTCCAGATGGGTGGCGATCCAGAGAAGGTCAACCCACAGGTTCCTGTCGATTTGGTCATCGATCATTCGGTACAAGTCGATGTTTCTGGAGCAAATCCTGATGCTCTTCAAATGAATCTTGATATCGAGTATCATAGAAACATGGAGCGATACACCTTCTTGAAGTGGGGTCAACAATCTTTGGCCAACTTCCAAGCAGTTCCTCCATCACGTGGAATCGTTCACCAAGTCAATCTTGAATTCCTTGCCAGCGTTGCCCGTGCAGAAAACAACATCTGGCTTGCCGACACGCTTGTGGGAACCGATTCCCACACAACCATGGTTAACGGACTTGGTGTCCTTGGATGGGGTGTTGGAGGTATTGAGGCCGAAGCAGTTATGCTCGGACAACCGATTTACATGCTTTCACCCGATGTTGTTGGTGTACGTTTGACAGGTTCACTCAACGAAGGTGTTACTGCTACCGATATGACGCTGCGAATCGTTGAGATGCTCCGCGAACACGGTGTTGTTGGAAAATTCGTTGAATTCTTCGGTGAAGGAATGGCCGCTCTTTCTCTCGCAGATCGAGCCACTATCGCCAACATGGCGCCTGAATATGGCGCTACGTGTGGATTCTTCCCTGTGGATGAGCGTACCATCGAATATCTCCGACTCACGGGCCGTGATGAGGATGCCCTTGCAGGGGTTGAAGCATTCTCCAAAGCCCAAGGCCTTTGGTACAATGCAAGCGATCCCGAGAAATTCTACACGGACGTTCTTGAACTGGATTTGGGTACGATTCTCCCTGCTCTCGCTGGACCAAAGCGTCCTCAAGACCGTGTTGATTTGAAGAATATGAAGTCTCACTTCCTTCACTCACTTACAAATGAACTTGGTTTTGAAGGGCATGGTTTGGA
>CALDQY010000054.1 GCA_937911445.1 uncultured Rhodobiaceae bacterium
AATCCATTGATTTCTGCGTTAGCACTGTCGTACGAACTGTAGGATCCATCTGTAACTGCAGTGGAACCTGCATCGGATGTGGTTCCTTCATCATCGGTGACTGTCCAAGAAATCTCGTAATTCTCATCGTATTCCATGCCCTGAACTTCGTAATCAAAGTTCATCTCTGATTCGCTTGCACCGTTCATGTAAACATAGACATAAACAGATTCTTCTTGCTCACTGGTTTCATCTTCACCGTTTGTACAATCCTCCCATCCGTCGTTGACCCAACCTCCGGGGATGACATCTCCATCATCGCAAACGAATTCTTCATCGGAGTTGTCACCGCAGTCATCGATACCGTCTTCGACATACTCGTATGGGATTTCGTTGAGGTTCGCGCAAACGAAGTAATCATCTTCTTCGTCCTCTCCAAGTCCATCTGCCAAATCTCCAAAGATTTCTTCGAAGTTTTCGTCACTTAGAAGAGCATCGACAATGCCTGGGTAATCTCCACTCCCAACGACGGAGTTCGCCCACATCATAGCCCACATTGCTGGGAAGGCGAGTGGAGTTGGAGATGCATACGCTTGGTGAACTTCGATGGTGCTTCCATCATCGATGGTGATCATTTGTGTTGGCTCATCAAGCAGTTCCATCGCACCTCCCATGAAGAAGAGTTCAACTTCACCATCGTACATGTCGGTGACAGTATCAGAAATCGTGAAGTCAAAATCGCCTGCAGGAAGACCGAGCTCCTCTGTCGGGATACCTGTCAACTCGAACAGAACAGAAGTCTCTGTTTCGTAATGGATGTTGTGTTCCGAGCAGATATCCTTGATGTGGACTGCGTCAAACGATGAGTCAACTTCGCTCCCATCTGAACCACATTCCCATGTCAGTTCCTGGCCTGGTTGCAAACCTTCCATCTCAGTGAAGAGCGGGGATGCGTCGGCCATGCGCACTTCAAGCAATCCATTGTTGATATCAAATGAAGTACCGATGGTCAAATCAATATCGAATGGGAGTGTTTCTCCATCGCCTGATATCTCTCCAGCGACGCCCACATTGTATTCGATCATTGCTTCAATTTCCATTGCCATATCCATTCCATGAAGACCCATTTCGGTGTCGAAGTATTCTGTGTAGAGGACATCAGCATTGAACAATTGCTCAGCATCGTAACCGATTGTGAGATCGATTCCGCCGTAGGAATCACTCCATTCGGAGTGAACAGCAAAATCGTCCAATAGACCGTGACGTACAGTGAGTTCTGTCATCTTGGTTGAGAAATCAGTTGGTGTCCCGTCGACATCCAACGTGGTCAATGGGCCTTCGTATTGTTCGAAGACGATGGTAGTTGAACCACTGGTTACGCTTCCAATGAGAAGATCTAGTCCCGAGTCATCTCCAGCAGCCATAACCTCTTGGAAGACTTCTTGCAAGTCAATTCCAATCATCGAAGCGATGTCGGTGTTCAAGTTCGAATAATCGTATTCGATACCCCAAGCAATAGGTTCTGGTTCATCTGCAGCAACGCTTGTTGGGAGGGTTGTCGCAATCAAAAGGCTAGTGAGGACAAGAGCAAGTGCTTTTCTCATAGTTGCCTATAAGAATGAGACGTATTTTACTGTATGGCCGGACAACTTTAGCATCTATACAGCATCCCAATCCAACTTTTCACCTTCATTGGATTCCTCATCAGATGCAATTTCTTCGACGTCTCCGTCACCAAAGACGCCCCACGAATCGATGATTTTCATTTCTGCAGCGGTTGCTCTGCGACGTTGAAGCGTCATGAGGAGGGCAACGAGGATTGCAATGGAAACTGCACCGATAAGGACGCCAGTCGACATGAAACCCCCACCTTCTGCCTCGACAACCTTGAGTGGCGTGTAAAGAATATCGACGCTCGCTGAATCGCCTTCACCATCTGTTGCAATCACCTTGAAACTTGGTTGTCCGGCACCCGAAGGCTGGAATTCGAGCGATCCTGTCCACGTGCCATCGCCATCATCATCGCTAAGATTGAACGTCCATGTCTGAATGTTGTGGACGATATCGACGCGGACATCGTCGGTCGTACCATCAGCATCAAGCAACTGCACAGAAACATCCAGCGTGACTCGCTCGTCGGAAACAAACTCGGTTTGAGACAGTTCCAAACTGGTTTGAACCAGTTCAGGGAGGCTCGAGCGGACTGTGAAGTTGATGTGTTGTTCTGAAGAAGCACCACGAGCATCTTGTACGTACAGCGACACGTGATGCGAGCCAGGGTCGAAGACTTGTGTAAAGGTCGATTGTGTACTCAACACGCTTGTTTGTGCGCCGGGTACATGAAGGCGCCATTCTCTTGTTACGAGGTCATCATCTGCATCAGAAGATGCGCCTTCGAAGACGATGATTGCACCAGGGTCAACCGAATCGAGGTTTGTAGGTGAGACAATCACAGCTTCAGGATCGCTTGGCACAATGAGCAACTCCAACGATTCAACACGTGATTTTCCTGTTGCATCCACCAGTTCAATCTGTAGGTCTCGAAGGCCAGCATCCAATTGAATTTCATGAACAGTGATTGTCGAAACGTCGGCTAGGATAGGGATGTACGTAGATGATGCATCATCGAAACTACGCAAGGTCATTGTAAATTCATCCTCATCGTAATCAACGCTGTTTCGAGCATCGATGACAATCGAATCGCTTGATGCAAATTGACTACCATTTACTGGCGAATCCAACGCAAGGATTGGGGCGGATTCGGCAACTGTGAGTGTTTTTGTTGTCGTTACATTCGGGTTGATGCCATCGTTGAGCGTGAGTGTGATGTCGTGAACGCCTGCAGAAAGTCGGGTCTCGAACGTAAGCCAATCCTCATCTTCTGGCGTCAATCGCCCATCAAGGCTGCTCGACCAATCGATTTGCAAGAATTCAGAACCGGCTGCTGGTTCGTCTTCTGCACAATGCCACGTTCCATCGGTTGGGAATGTGAAACACGCTGAGTCAAAGTCACCACTTCCATTGGCACTGAAAGGAATTAGAACGGACGAGTCAAGATCATCGAATACGGCTAATTCTTCGATGACAGCTCGGGGTGCAGAATTGTCGACAGTAATCAATTGAGAAACAACCGACATTTGACCACCATGGTCCATGCGATCATCGGTGATTCGCAACTCGATTTGGTGAACGCCACGAGATAGATGGCCATTCCAGGAAATGTTCTCAATACCTTGGCCAACCATGAGTGTACCATCCACATTCGACCACCACTCAAACGAAACTGGATTGTTTTCAGGGTCGGCTGAATTGCTTCCGTTGAAGAAAATGACATCCTCACTTGCCGTTCCGTTGCGTTCAAGTGTGAAGTCAGCAGTCGGCATCTCATTGTACAGTTTCACTTCAACGGTATAGGTTGCATTGTTTCCAACCTCATCCCATGCAAAGACGTTCAAGAAGAACGATGCTGGTGGGTCGTCGGTGTAATGGTCGAACGTGTAGGTCAACACTTCTGGACAAACCCATTGATTGCCCCATCCTGGACCTTGTCGATTGTAACCACCAAACGTAATCAGGCAGGCGAAGTCATCGCCTTCTGGGTCAAAGGTTCCAGTTGTATTGATGGATACTGTGCCCGTTTGAGGCATGATGAGTTCGTTCCATTGGGTCAAACTAGGGTCAAACAATACGTTGAGTTCTGGTGCGAGATTGGTTAACTCGATGGTTCGTGTTTCTGAAATGCAATGTCCTGCATTATCACAAACTTCCAACGTAAGGTCATGAATGCCATCGCTGAGCGTGAAACCAGAAACGCCATCATTGACTGAAAATGGAGCCGTGCTTTGTGTAGATGAGATGACGCCATCCAATGAAGAAGTCCACGTCAGTGTCAAAGGATCGTCGTCCAAATCCCAGGACTCTTGAGCATCGAAGAACACTTCGCCTTGCGATGGGAACACATCTCCATCCATCGGTGAAGTCCAATTCAAAAATGGAGGTTGATTGTCCAACTCGAGCACACAATACATCATTTCGTCTCCATCGAAACTCACCGTGGTAGTGTTGCTTTCGCTGTCGTATCCGCATTCAACGGTGACATCGTTGATCGCTGAAGCCCCTGAATTGGTCCACCGTTGGCCGATGAAATCGGTTAACTCGACAACACCAAGGTCGTTCGTAAATTCCGATACGGATGGTTCAAACTGCGTGAAACTCACATTGGCATAAGCATTCGGAATGCCATTGGAACGGTTGTTAACAACCCACACAGTGACATCCCAAGCGACGTCGATAACGGCGCCTGAAGGGATGTTTGCAATCGTCAGGTCCAGATTGTTTGGTTGATGCAAATGCATTGCAGATGAAGCATCCAAATCGAGTACGTGAGTACCGCTCGCATCAGCTAAGTTCGAGAAATTGACATCAGAATTCTCAATCCATACCCGTCCTGTACAATCTGTTCCAATTGTGTTTCCATACCCACCAAGGTCGGGATGATTGACGAGTTTGAGGCACTCTGTACCAACAAATTCTGTGTTGCTCAATGTCGAAGGGAAATTTCCGTTGTGATCTGCATCCCAATAGATTCCACTGTGATTGCCTAGGAGCGTCAATCCGTCGATGTTTCCAGCGGCTTGTTCGATGTACAACGCTGGTTGCGTCAACGATTCGTGGTCGATATTGGCGTTCATGAGATTGAACCGCCCGCCTTGGGTTCCCAAGGTCAAGCCACCGTTATCGACAAACATAGCAGGAAGGGACGTGTCAATGTCTGTAATTGAGAGATTATCGAGCCAGAGATCAACCGAATCGATGACATAGACGCCATGACCTTGAGATGCTTCGACATGGCAATTCAAGCATGACACATCACCTGACGCTGTTTCCAAATCGTTTGATTTCTGATAGGATAATCCTGCTTGTTCCATCGCATTTGAACCAAGAGAACCATCGTTTGTTGAGGTTACATTGGAGAAGGTGACGTAACGGGCATCAAAGACATGAGCTGCTGAAAATCCATTGTCCGAAGACGTCAATCCATCCACGACAACAGTCGCTGAATCAATGTACAGGCCTTGTTCGGAATTGTTGTGAAGATTCCAATCCGTCCCTTGCAAAGAGCCTCCGCTTGAGGAATGGATTCCAGGACCTGGAGACCCACTGATCTCGATGTTCTCGAGATGTGCTGCAAAGAAAGATGTTTGAACACTCAATCCGGCAGAATGAGCGCCTTGGCCAGCTTCCCCAGCATCCCGAATCGTTATGTTCCGCAACGTTGTTGTCGAATCAACAAAGAACAAACGAACACCGACCGAAGATGCATCATCGACGAGAACATTCTCCATCCATGCGCCTGTTGCATTGATTTCAATTGCTGCAAAGGCGATTCCAGGTGATGTTGCTCCAGATGATCCTGTCCCTCGAACGGTGAGGTTGGTGAAATCAGCCGTTTCGTAATTCGTATAGTTGGTGTGATTGTTTTTGTCAAGATACACGCCTCGATACATGCTGTTGCTGATATCAACGTCTCGGAACACAGCTCGTGTGTAACCCGAATCATCGATGTGACGGACAATGATTCCAGTGTCGCTCTTGTCGATACGCAAATCCTCGAACAATGGGACGCTGTCTTCAACCCAGACACCGGCTGCTTCACCAAGAACGGACCCTGAAATGTTGTCCATGACAATATCTCTGTACAGTCCACCAGATGCGCCCCAGAGATTCAATCCTCGTAGCAAATGATCCGTGAAATACGCACCTTGGACAATCGGTGTCGATCCATCACCAACGGACAAACCAATACCGTAACGCCAGTCGTTTTGGAACGGGATATTTCGACCTGCTTGTTCGACATGCAAGTCACGAATGACTGGAGAGGAACTACCGAACATATCGATTCCAACACGGTCAGGATTGAAAATGGTCACGTTGTTGAGAATCGGGTTCGAACCATACAATGTCAGACCATAGATGGCATCTTCGATGTGCAAATGGTTGACCGTGCTCCCACGGCCGCTGGAGGTGGTATTGAACTGAATTCCTTCATGATCGCCTGTTGTTGAAGAGCTTGAGAGAACGACAGGGCACGTCGACGTCCCTTGAATCGTCAATCGGCCATCAACGTAAATTCGGATCCCTGGCGACATGACCACACTCGTGCATGAAGTAATGAGCAACTCATCCTGAACGTTAACGAAGTAATCACTGGTCAATGATACTGTTCCTGACCATGTTGTGGTCGCTCTTCCTGAAGCCGCAGCAGCGTCGCTATCTGACGCAAAGGGCTGAACCATTGGAGAGATGGACATGAACAAGAGAAGGAAGAGCAAACCGAACGCAAGGAATGTTCGCTTCCTCTCCATAATAACTCAACCAAGGCGATAGCATTTGAAGCCACCCGTCGCCTGTGCAAGCAAATATCGGGACCCGAAGCGATAAAGCCTGTCTGCTCAAGCCAACTCCGTGCCAGAAGCATTCATCCTCGTGAAGACCGAACCGTCGCATGAACGCGATGTCTATCTCGCATTAACATCGCATGATGCAGTCAAAGAAGTCCACGCACTCTATGGTGAATTCGATTTACTCGCTCATGTGAGCAGCGAATCTGCGAAAACACTCACGACACTGTTGATGAAAGAGTTCAGAACGATCGAAGGAATTCGAGACACGCAAACGCTGATTGCGGTTGAATATTGAGGTGAGAAGATGGCGATAGGATTTGTTTTGATTACGACCATGCCAGGAGAAGAAGAACGTGTTCGTAACGCCCTCGATAGCATTGAACATGTAACTGATCGCTGGATGCTGTTTGGAGAATTTGATCTTCTTGCACGCGTTCAAGCGGATGATGAGTTTACTCTCACACGATGCATTGTCGAAGAAATACGACCACTTGAGGGCATTCAAGATACAAAGACTATGATTGGGGCTGAGTTGTAAATCACACGGAATGCAAACGGCTTGAGAGCATGCGTGCTCGATTTGGGCAACCTACGGACCGATACCGTAGAATTGCTTCACGCAACGACATCACACGCTCTTGATCATCAAACATCGACTTCACTTCCCACCACTTTGCAACGACACGTCTTGCTGATGGTGCTTCAATCACTTCGATTGATTGGATGTCGATTTGTGCATGAATGGTCTTTGCTCTGTGTAGTTGTGTTCCCACCAATTGCTCGCAAATGAGAAGCAAAAGTGACGCTTTGTACAGGGGCTGCTGCAACTGAGTTGCGGTAAGCTCTGCGTTCCTCAGCGTAAGTGCAGCATTCATCGGCTTCGAATCAACTGTTCTCAATTCGGTCTTCATAGCCAAGTATTGCAAGAGAGGGTCGGTCGAAGAGCCAATGCCTCGGAGTTGATCGAGCAAAAAGTTCGCACCATCCAAATCCTTTCGCTCAAGCGCAAGTGAGTGGCGCATGATGACGAGTGTTGTCAAAACAATTTGACGCTCATTTTCTGCATCTGGCAATTTGACTTGATTGAGCATTCGCTCGATGCGTTCGTAATCATGAGCGCTTGACGAGGGAGTAAGATCATCAATGCAACGAGAAAGCACCGAGAGTTGGATGCGTAATTTCTGTTGCGGATCATGAAGTTCTTCAAGAATGGTTTCAAGATCGTGCAGGGGGTCTTTCTTTCCTTCAAACTGTGCAATCTGCATACGTATGTTGACAAGTTTGGGAGAATCTTGACCCTGAATGTAATTCTTTGCAACATCAATCTCTGCACGATTGAGGGCGTGTTGTGCTGCAAGTTCAATCAAAACGATATTTTCTGAATTGCTGACCAGCGCTTCATCGAGCAGTGTTGCGAACGCACCAGAATAGGATGACATGAGTTCGTTTGCTCGGGAAGAGAGATGATTCGAAACTTCTCTTTCACCCCGTTGAATTCTGTGATGCAGTTCAAGAATCGAAGCCAAAGCGTCGTTCTGCGTTTGCCAATGTGTAATCGCCGAACGATGAAGCACGTCGATCTCCGAATCATTAAGCGAGGACTTGCATACATTGCGAATCAAGTGTTGCATTTCCATCGCCGCATCCTTGCCGCCCCACCGAAGCAACGTATGTTCATCGAGCAAGGCAACATCGTTCGGCTCAGGCATTCGTTCCGCAGGAACCGGGAATGGCAACACCAAAAACGGCGACATAGCGTCATGAACGTCCGCCGATGCTTCACCAAGAACGACCTGATCAACATAAGCACGAACGTCCAGATTCGTCTCTGGTAGTGGTGTGGATGCGTCGTGGAGAAGGATGGCCAAAGGGTGACCTCCTAGTGCCTCAACGATTGTCTCACGCTCATCGCCAAGTTCAGGATTGAGTAATTCAATGGCATCTGTTTGCTCGAGAGGCCCCAACTCGACATAGGTTCCATCGACGGAAAACGTGTCACGGTCACGTCCCAACAACATGAACGGAATCGATTGATTCTCAAGCGCTTGGAAAAGGTTGGAAAACGATTCTTGATGTCTTGAAGAAATGCTATGCACATCATCAAACACCAATACGACATTCTCGAGTTCGAAGGAAGATGCATATCCTTCAACATCCAGAATCTTAGGCGCATCAGCTTCCAATCGCTGCATGGCTTCATGGACATCACAGTACGCATCGAGTTGAACCCAGTGAACATTCAGGTCCCTCTCAATCAAATCTTCAACAATCCTTCGTGCAAGTGTTGATTTTCCAATGCCTGGCATTCCTCGGAGGTGGACTGGTACTTTGTTCTCAAGAGCGTCTCGAATCAACCGAAGTTCGGAATGACGCCCGTGTACGTGTGTGTATTCTGGAAGTTGCCCCTTCAATTTTGATGAAGATCGTGCACGACGTTCGGGAATATCCTCTGTGTGTGAATGGAGTTGATTACGGCCTGATTCAGTAATGTGCACAACTTTGCGTTTCCTTCGCCCTCCACCGATGACGTGTGCCTGTCTCGTCAAGAGAAACCCGTCTTCCTCCAGGACAGACATGGGTTGGAACAAAGCTGAGCGTACAACACCAATTCCGTCTGCGATGCCTTCGAGGGAAAGGCTACGTGGCACATCCCATGCCCCTTCAAGCGTTGATGGATGCTCATCCAACCAACGCAAAATACGCAGCATGGCAGGCGATAGCATCTGAACTCAATCCCTTCTGCACAGGCTTGCATTTGATGTTGTCCTTCTGGTGCTCAAAAGAGACAATGCAGGTTTTTTTGACCTATGGACGCAAGGAATCAACATGGCGGTCGATGCAGCATCCATCGATTTGCCTGCTTCACCTGGCGTCTATCTGTTCAAAACGGGTGAAGGTCGAGTGTTGTACGTCGGTAAAGCAACGCGTTTGAATGAGAGGATTCGCTCATATTTCGCAACAAACCCTGATCGACATATGATTCCCGAATTGGTCGCTCGAGCGGACGATGTCGAATGCATCGTTACGACGACACCGCAAGAAGCATTGATTCTCGAACGCCAACTCATTCGTGAGCACAAACCTCGATTCAACTCCATGCTCAAGGATGACAAATCGTATCCGTATCTTGTGTTGACGAACGAGGAGTTCCCTCGCATCATGTACACGCGTCATCCACCGAAGAAAGCCCATCGATGGGGACCGTTTCCAAATGCGGGAGCCGCAAAGCAAGTCATGCAACTTTTGAGGAGGCATTTCGGGATTCGAGATTGCAAAGAATTGCTTCCACAGGGTTGTCTTGCCATGCACATTGGACTCTGCACAGGACCATGCATTGACGGTGAAGGATATGCTGAGCAGGTTCGAGCCGTCAAGAAAATTCTTGATGGTGAAGCGACAGAACTCCTTGAGGAACTCGGCGAAAAAATGGATGTGTGCTCAAGCGAAATGCAATTTGAGCGGGCAGGCTACTACCGTGATCTCATTCGATCCATCCGCACCACCATTGGACAGCACGTCGTTTCAAGCAAGTTGTATCGTGATTGTGACGCCATTGGATTTGCTGAACAAGGCGATCTCGCTGCACTTGTGGTTCTTCATGCCGATGATGGCGTCGTCAAAGGACAAGAGGTCTGGCCATTCGTTCATCGTGGTGATATTGGTGAAACAGTCAGTCGTTTCATTAGCGAACATTACGTTCACCGCAGGCCTCCACGTTTGCTGCTAACCCCTACGCCATTGCTCGACGGATTGCAACAATGGTTGGATGAACGCCGAGGTGCTTCAGTTGAGGTTCGGACACCTATGCGTGGAGACATGGTCACGCTGCGGACACTTGCCGATCAAAACGCCGAGATTCAAGTCTCTCGACTTGCAAACAAATCGAGTGGTTCGCTTGAACAGCGAGCTGCTGATGAAGCCGCACGATTGCTCGATGTTGAACAAATGAACCACGTCGTCTGTTTCGACATGGCTCAATTGCAGGGAGATGAACGCGTCGGTGCGAGTGTTGTTCTTCGAAATGGACGTCCGGCCAAGAAGGAATACAGGACCTACATCGTCAAGGGAGATGCAATGGATGACTTACGCATGATGCGTGAAGTTGTTGAACGATGGCTAAAGCGACAAGAAGAATGGCCTGACGTGCTACTGCTCGATGGTGGAGAAACCCATCTCTCGACAATACGTTCAATGTTGGACGAGCACGGTGTTCAGGATCGATTTATTCTTGCAGCGTTGGCAAAGCGAGAGGAAACGCTCCATCGAGAAGGGTACGAACCAATCGTTCTCGACCGCCGAGGACGTGTCTTTGTTCATGCTCGTGATGAAGCCCATCGGTTTGTCAACACTTTCCATCGGAAACGTCGCAAAAAGAGTCGACTGGGCGACCCTCTCGAGAACGTTCTCGGTTTGGGTGCCAAGAAACTGCAATCACTTCTGCGTCATTTCGGTGGTCGCCAAGGAATCAACAATGCGAGCATCGAGGATTTGAAAACCGTCCCAGGCATTGGCCCCTCTCTTGCAGAACGCATCCATGAAAGCCTGCATCGCTAAGGCTGTTCAGGCGGGTATTGCATCGCCTCGAACGGATCGATGCCTTCCTCATATCCGCCTACTTGACGGTCGACCAGCCCTGCCATTTGAGCAAAGTCCGATTCGGACAATCCCATCTTCTGAGCCTTGTACAGAGAATTCTTCGATTCTCTTGCAGCTCGTTTTTTCTTCTTCTTCTTTCGACGTCGCCGAATCAAGAGAATCAACAAGATAACGACAACAGCCGGATAGGCCCAGAACTGGCCAAGAAGGTACAACCACGTGACTTGCAAGCGTAGTGTCACTTCATCATCAAGGCCATCGGGTGGAATCGTGTAGGTTATGACTTGACGACCTTCCGAATCTTCTGTCACAATCATGTTCCCTTGAGCAGATGTGGCTTCCTTGGCAATAATACCCTTAGGCAATGTGAAACTGACAGGTCCTGTGAGATCAAATTCTGTCTCTTCATGAATGGTGGTATCCCACGAGCCTGTCTCAACTGTCAGGGCTTCTTGTTCGAGTGGAGGGAACGTGACACCTTCTGATGAAACAACGCTCGCTACCATCATTGACGACATTTCATCGACCATCATGACCATGGGTTGAAGCAGTGGTGAACGGAAAGCACCACTGATGTCCTCTGTCAACAGTGAGAGGGAAATCGCATCAGAATCACCACTGAACAAATCACCCCATGGGCTCGAGACTGCCAAAGTGAATCGAACCTTTGGGATTTTGAGACTCACACTCAAGGCGACCTCATCTGAGACAATTGGACCCGGTGTTCCAAGACCTGCAAGGCTCGTTTCAATCAAAAAATCACTAATGTCTACATTCGAAAACTCTGGCCCTTCTTTCGCGTCCTCGAGTCCTTCCGCAAGGAGATGTATTTCGTTGGTGAGAATTTCCCCTACATCGGTTCCAAATTGCATCAATCCATCAGAAGTAAGTTCGAAAACAAGCTGACGTGACACTGGACAATCGATGAATGCAGTATCAGTTTCAAGGCACCGTTCGATTTTGATTGGCTTATCACTGCGACTCATAATGTCTCCAGCAAGTCGAATCAAATCGCTTGGAATGACCTCCATTCGGACAGTTGTGTCATCGTTTACATCATAATATCCCTGTGGTACAGCGATTCGGTGAACGACTGCACTGGCTTCGAGGCCAAACTCAACTGAAACAGATTTTGTCCACTCATTAACATCGAAGGTGTCAAAATCAATCTCCAGAGATGTAGAAACACAGGTCTTCTGCGTTTGCAAACAAATCGTTTGACCGTCCTCGTTGAGGATTGGATGATTGTAAGTGTAAGGAGAAGGTCCTGCAATGGAGATACCGTTTCTGTTTTCACCTGATTCAGAGTGTTCAAGGATGATGCGATCATCACCGCCAATGGTCTCAATCCAACTTGGTAGAATCAGTTCGAGTGTAACCTTCGACGGTGGAAGGTCAGATGGAATCATGCTTTCGAGGAAACTTGTATCGAGGACGGTTTCCAGCGAAAGCCCAGCGTCCATCAATCGTCGAAGGTCCTCATTCGTAATGACATCAAAATAATCGCTAATGGTGTACGTTTCACCGTCTATTTCAAATTCCGAGTCTGGCAGATTTTCTTGGATGAGATCGAGGAGACCTAGTTCAAAGGTATTGCTTGTTGAGCGCAAATAGATTGGATGATCGTAGCCCATGGCGCTCGGCCCTTGGATACAATACGAAATCGTGTTTGGTGGTGTTACTGTTTCAGAACAACCAACAGAATGGCTGTAGTTCAATCCACCAGCAGGCCCATCGATGCCATCTGCAACAGAATCGCTTACCCAAGTCAAATCACCCATCTGAATATCAGGCGCTCCTGGTATTGAATCAGAAAACGCATCCCCAACAGAAGCGACCGGGAATTGGTCGGTAAAATCGTCAAGTGGGGCAATGCCGTTCTCATACGCCAAACGGATACCGTCCGATGTGATCTGCGGAATCGTTGCGAGGTTGGATAATTCCACCAACGAGATGCCCCAGTTGTCCATCGTGGTTGTGTCAAGGTAATTGATACCTGCGACGAAGTCGATTTGAACCGCTTGTTCGTCAAACAAATCCACCTTGAGATGGAGGGTTACCGCTTCTTCGTTCGGATCAAGTTCAACAATGGATGTTGTTGATGTGTTGCGATAGCCCATTGTCAAACTCACGGTTTGGTCCATTCGAGTCGGTTCTTCGTCGAGATTGTTGACGGCCCACTCAGCGATACAACCATTCGCTCGACAGGGCCCGAAATCGGTTGTTGTACTGTTGGAATCAGCACCAACAATAGCCGCATAGTCAGGTGGGCTGATGGTGAATGTTGAGTAGTGGCCAGGCTCTGCGAAGACGTTGAATTGTGTCGTCAATTCTGAACCCATAATCAAAAGACCTTGGTAAGCTCGCTCAAGATCAAGGTCTGAATTTTCAAGGAGATTGAAGGTACTTGTCGATAATTCAATCTCGGCGATAGTTGAAAAGCAAATTGGTGGGTCAAAAACGTTGTTTTCCGTTACACCAGAACCAGAATCATACACTGAGTCTTGAGTAGCATCGGTTGTGCAAACCTCAGAGGTACCCCCCTCTGTGTAGATCCCATCGTATTGCGTGTTGATGACTGTCACCGTACCAAAACCACTTGAAAGAAGGTCATTGATGGTGTCTTCGACCTCAACCAGCATCTTGTCACCAACGGTTCCACTACCGTCATCATAGGCGAAATAGGTTCGAATCATGTCTGCAGGAATCCCATCATCCTCATCCAATCCATCAAACTCAAGCGCAGTCTGTGTCGTGGAGTCATCAAGACCAATCTTACTGCGGTCAAATTCACGAATGGCCCAACTCAACGTCATGTGGATGGTTGATGTGTCTTGCAAATCAAAATCGTAGGTTCCACGAATCCAATCTTTCTGGGACGGTGTTCCATCATCGTTTGAATCGTAGTCGTCGCAATCACTGAATCCCGGAACGCTATCGCACGTCGTCATACCGTCAGCGGATGCAAGAGGTGCAAGGAGTGGTGTTGCAAAGAGCAACGTCAAACACAGTGTCAGAAACCGATTTCCCCATACTGCACGTTCTTCCATGAAGTTCCAACGGACCGAAGACCTTCAAAGGACTTCCCCCTAGCAAGGCTGAAGGCGTCCTTATGGTAGCGAAACTGTGTCTTCTTGTTCCACTCGCTTCGGGAGAAGAGGTTCGACAGGTTCTCGTCGAACAAGAATTTCTCGACCGAGCATTCACACCTAGACGTATCAGAGATGAACTCGCGCTACCCGTTCACGAAGGGTTTCTTTCCGATGCGATTGATTTCGAACATCGACTCGAACAGGTAGAGGTTGAACCAACACCACCTGCGATTGACCCACACAGCCGGTTGTACAATGCCATTGCATCGTTGTCAGGTGTAGGTGAAGCTCTGTTGCAATCCATTCCAAAAAAATGGGAACGTCTTGATGACCTCATCCTCTTTCCGAAGGATGCGTTTCAAGAACAGGGATGGGAATCCATTATTCGCCAACATCCAGATTTCTTTTCAGTTATTGCACAAGCTCTCAACGCTGCGCGTATCGGTCGGCAACGCCCCATTGCAAACGACCAAATGCGTTCTGCTCAGGTCGAGTTGCTCCACGGTGAGAATGGGTGGGTGGAAGTGAAAGACAACGGACTTGTCTACGGATTTGATGCAACGAAGGTCATGTATTCTTCTGGAAATGTCACAGAACGTCATCGAATGGCGACATTGGAGGCAAAAGGAGACATTGTCATCGATGCATATGCAGGCATTGGCTACTACACAATGCAACTTCTTGTTCATGCCAATGTTGGCCATGTACACGCTTGTGAAATCAATCCAAACAGCATCGATGCACTCGAATGGTCAGCAAAAGAAAACAACGTTCAATCCAAATTGACGATGCATCCGGGCGATAATCAGGTCACGTTGCAAGAACTCAAAGGAACCGCAGATCGTGTTCTCCTCGGCTATTTACCAAGTTCTGAACCGACATGGGAACCTGCAATACAATCATTGAAGGAAACGGGAGGAACACTCCACATTCACATGAACGTTGAGGAGGAACGAATCGATGCATGGTGTGAAGCCACCATGCACCAGTGCCTGCAATTCGCAAACAAAGCTGGTCGGAATTGGGAAGTTGTTTCCCATCACCTCGAGAAGGTGAAGTGGTATGCTCCTCGAATCCGTCACGTCGTCTTAGACGTGTCTTTCTCTTCGATCAATTCAGCTTCGTAAATCGTGGCTTCTTCTTCGGAATTGTTCTTGATAATCACGTAACCAATACCAAGAGCGACCAAAACAAACAAACCAGCGAAGACAACGGTTGTTCCAACACTTGATTCCGTTTCTTCTGATGAAGTTTGCATTGAAAGTTCGCCCTCAGGATCGGCGACACCAATCATCGTAATACTGTTGATTTTGGTTTCGTAAACAGGACGTCCAGCGGTGGAAAACGGATTGTCCAGATTGGTGCCGGTAGGATCATCCGATGTTGGAACTTCAGCAATCGCACGCACGTGGCTCATACCATCGCGAACAATGCCGAAGGTTGCGTATCCCCCGTCATCCCGGTTTTCAGGGTCCAAACCATGCGCTTCAGTTTCTGCAATGTACCATTGTGAATCAGCAGAATCCTCTTCGGTTCCTCGGGCCATTCCAATGGCTCCATCTACATGGCTGAGGTTCTCATTATGCTCGAGTGGGATGGTTTCTCCAGTCCCTCCACTTCCGCATTGTGCAGGCAAACCAGGGACATAGACGCCATTTGTTTTGCACTCAGGGTCACCTGATTGCGTGACAAAATCGTTGATGACGCGATGGAAGAAGATACCGTCATAGAGCCCATCTTCAATGTGTTCAATCATGTTTTCAACAGTGATTGGAGCCCATTGAGGAAACAATTCGATAACGATGGTTCCAGATACTTCGCTCTGGAAATGTCCGGGCGTGTATGTCACATCAATCGCAAAAACGGGATCTCCAAAGTACGAATATTGCATAGGCGTGTCTTCGACAACAGGACCATCTGTCCACGTCTCTGGGTCAATTCCGTTGCTCTTCCAAACAGGTTCTTCCTCACCAGTAACTGTCACTGGAAGAAGCAAGAAGACAAGGAGACATGACAGGAATGTCCTGTATCGTGATGCCTTGCCCATGATGGATGGATAGCCCGCCCATTCATCAATCATTTGACGAAGGACGTTGCTCATCAAGGCAGTTCTCAAGAATCGATTTGAATTGCTTCAATTGGTCTGTGATGTCATAGTGGTGGTTACCAACAAAGAACCCTTGGTTGTGAATTCTGTTGGCAGCTGGAAGGTCGCCATGAATGGAATGGTCAAGATGTTCAATGACCGGGTTTAATGTAAAATTTCCAGCAACGATTGGACGTGTTTCAACGCCAGCATCCCGCAATGCATCGAGAACTGGCCCACGGTCGCACCAAT
>CALDQY010000055.1 GCA_937911445.1 uncultured Rhodobiaceae bacterium
ATGTCCAAGAAACCGAAACCATCGTTCACAAAATCATGGTTCCTCCGACAATGAGTGGCGTAGTTAAAAACATCAAATCGGGCGATTTCAATGTTACAGAAACGGTATGCACATTGGAAGACGGATCTGAAATACAAATGATGCAGAAGTGGCCTGTCCGAACGCCTCGTCCATACCGACAGAAGTACGCACCAGATACACCGTTGATTACCGGTATGCGAATTCTCGACTTCCTCTTCCCGCTCGCCAAGGGTGGTGCGGCAGGTATTCCTGGTCCATTCGGTTCAGGAAAGACGGTTACACAACAATCGCTTGCAAAGTATTCCGACGCTCAAATCGTTGTTTACATCGGTTGTGGTGAGCGTGGAAATGAAATGACAGAAGTATTGGACGAGTTCCCTCACTTGATTGACCCGAACACAGGCAAGCCTCTGATGAACCGAACGGTCATGATTGCCAACACGTCCAACATGCCTGTAGCTGCTCGTGAAGCATCTGTGTACACTGGAATTACCATTGCTGAGTACTTCCGTGACATGGGCTACGACGTTGCTCTAATGGCGGATTCAACCTCTCGATGGGCTGAAGCAATGCGTGAGATTTCCTCCCGTCTTGAAGAGATGCCTGGTGAAGAAGGATATCCTGCTTACCTTTCATCCCGAATTGCTGAGTTTTACGAACGTGCTGGTCGTGTTGAGACCAAGAATGGTGACGACGGATCGGTTACAGTCATTGGTGCTGTCAGCCCTCCAGGTGGTGACATTTCAGAACCTGTATCACAAGGTACACTGCGAATTGTCAAGGTTTTCTGGGGATTGGACGCAGGTCTTGCACGACAACGTCACTTCCCCGCTATCAACTGGCTCAACTCGTACTCCCTGTACCCACAGAGCCTGAACCAATGGTTCCGTGACAACATCGCACAAGACTTCCCTGAGATTCGAACTCAAATCAGCGGATTGCTGCAGATTGAAGCAGAGTTGCAAGAGATTGTCCAACTCGTTGGTTCTGATGCACTTCCAGTCGACCAACAACTTACACTGGAAGTTGCTCGTATGATTCGTGAGTTCTTCTTGCAACAAAACGGATTCCACGATGTTGACGCATACTGTGACATCCACTTGCAATACTCCATGTCCAAGGCCATTCTCAGCTTCCAAGAGGCTGCAAAGAATGCAATGGCTGCTGGTGCACAACTCAACGATGTTGTCAACGTTCCAGCACGAACCGCACTTATGCGTGGCCGATTCGAAAAGGGATACATCGATACCATCGATGACATGGTCAAGGCCATGGTCGATGAAATCGCTGACACTGTGGAGGACAACTAGGACGTGATATCATGACAGGAAAAGAATACCGAACCATTACCGACGTCAAGGGACCACTGGTTTTCTTGAACAAGACCGAGCCAGTTGCCTTTGGTGAAATTGTTACCATCCGTCTTGCAGATGGATCCATCAAGAACGGTCAAGTTCTCGATACCTCTGACGACCTTGTTATCGTCCAAGTTTTCGAAGGAACTGCTAAGATTGACCGAACTGCTGGTGTTACCTTCATGGGTGATGTTTTCAAGCTCCCTGTAAGCAAGGACCTCGTCGGTCGAATTCTCGATGGTGCAGGACGACCACGTGACGGTGGACCTGACATCGTTGCTGAAGAAAATGCTGACATCATTGGTGCTGCGATCAACCCATACAGCCGACAGAGCCCTCACGATTTCATTCAAACTGGAATTTCTGCTATCGACTGCTGTACGACGCTTGTTCGTGGACAAAAGTTGCCAATTTTCTCGGCTTCTGGTCTTCCACACAACGATATTGCACTGCAAATCGCTCGTCAAGCCAAGTTGAAGGGAAGCGATGAGCAATTTATCGTCGTTTTCTGTGCGATGGGTATCACAGCTGAAGAATACAATTTCTTCCGTTCCGACCTGGAGCGAACCGGTGCGCTTGAGAACGCTGCATTGTTCGTCAATCTCGCAGACGACCCTGCTGTCGAGCGAATCATTACGCCTCGTCTTGCATTGACCGCTGCTGAGTACCTCGCTTTCGAGCACGACTATCACGTTCTCGTTATCTACACGGACATGACCAACTACTGTGACGCACTTCGACAAATCGGTGCTGCACGTGAAGAAGTTCCTGGACGACGTGGTTACCCTGGTTACATGTACACGGACCTTGCTATGCTCTACGAGCGTGCTGGAATTGTCAAAGGCAAGAAGGGATCGATTACACAGTTCCCAATTCTGACCATGCCAGGTGACGATATTACGCACCCAATTCCTGATTTGTCTGGATACATTACCGAAGGACAGATTGTTATCTCTCGTGAACTTCACCAGCAAGGTATCTATCCGCCGATCAACGTTCTTCCATCCCTCTCTCGATTGATGGGTTCCTGTATCGGTGCTGAAACCACTCGTGAGGATCACAAGTCTGTTTCTGACCAAATGTATGCTGCGTATGCACAAGGCCGTGAACTTCGTGGACTTGTTGCCATCGTCGGTGAGGATGCATTGAATGAGCGTGACAAGCAACTGCTTGACTTCTCTGGTGTCTTTGAAGACCGTTTCCTACGTCAATCCCGTGACGAGGACCGTTCCATCGATGAGACGCTTGACCTCTGCTGGGAATTGATGTCATCGATTGACACCAAGTATCTCGTCCGTCTCGACCAGAAGTGGATCGAGAAGTATCATCCTGACAACAAGGCTTGAATTCTGAGGTGAAACCATGGCGCTTGACATCAAACCAACCCGTAGCGAGTTGATCAAACTCAAGGGTCGCATCAAGCAAACCAAGAACGGTTACAAGCTTCTCAAAATGAAGCGTGACGGTCTGTTCCATGAGTTCCGACAACTTCTCGCTGAAATGATTGAAGCAAAGCGTGAGATTACCGAAGCGTTCCGCTTGGCTAAGCAACGAATCGATCTTGCAAACGCGATTGAAGGTGGACTTGCCGTACGGGCAGCAGCTATCGCCAACAGTGCGCATCCAGAGGTTGAAGTTGAGCGACGAAACATCATGGGTGTCGTTGTTCCAAGTGTCAGCGGAACCAACCTCAAGTCTACGTTTGCGGAGCGCGGTGTTGGTTTTATCGGTTCATCCCCATACATCGATGAAGCAAGCGACAGTTTTAGCGAATTGATTGAGAAGATCGTCAAAGCGGCTGAAATGGAAGCAACATTGAAGCGACTTTTGGAAGAAATCGAAGCGACCAAGCGTCGTGTCAATGCTCTTGAGTTCAAGGTCATTCCAGAACTCGAAGAGGCGAAAGTCTTCATTCAACTTCGACTTGAAGAGATGGAACGTGAAGAGACCTTCCGCCTCAAGCGATTCAAGAACAAGTGAGTTCCCCTATTGCTCTGTAAAAAGGGCATGATTGATGTGGGAGTGGTGTTCAGAACACTCTAGGGGGCCTGACTTACGTGTCTGATTTGGATGATGTACAATTGGCTCCAATCTCCGTCCATAAGGATGCTTGGAACCAGAAAGATCTCCTCGAAGGTATCGTCCAAAGGTACGTTACCGTTCGTTCGCATGTTGGTGGATTATGGCCAACATGGGAAATTGAATCCGACCAACTCGATGAGAACTTTATTGAATTGAATGCATATCTTGAGTGTCTAGGTTGGATGGCTCGATTACGTCGAGGTGATGTGATTCAGTTGACCACACTCCCACTTCCTC
>CALDQY010000056.1 GCA_937911445.1 uncultured Rhodobiaceae bacterium
AACTGGATGAATCAAACGCTGTGGTCTTGGATACCATCCAAGAGGTGTCACAGAGGATGAGAAATCGTCAACTGGTGAAAGATTCTCTTGGCCACCTGTCAACCATCCTGATGCTATGAGTGCTTGGACAGATGTTGCAGCTTCATCAGGCTTGAGCCATCCCATATCCAAGGAAAGAATGCGTTCAATATCCATGGCATCGAGTTCGGACTCTCCACGAAAGCAAATAGCAAGGACACGACGGATGTCTTCAGCATCTGCTTTAGTCATCGTATCACGTCCTTATGCAACCTTCTCAAACTGGCCGTCATCAAGCAGCTGCCATCTTCCGCATGCATCTCCAACGTAGAAGGTACCGTCTGCCGTGTATTCGTACTCGCCTCCAGCAGGCAAGTCTTCCCAACTTGCGACACGTTCAACTTCGACAGTCGGTGTAAGTGCGTCCAGTGCTGCAAACTGTGCAGCAGCGGCTTCTGCAGGCGATGTTTCAGCGACGACTGGCTCGGACTTTGCCGGTGGTGGACCTCGCTTCTTTGGGCCTGAGGTGGCAGTTGCAACGTTTGCAGGTCCCGTCTTCTTCTCGACCACAGGAACTTCTTTCGCAACATCTTGAACGTCTTCTACAATATCATTCTCCACCTTGGGTGCCTTTCGTAACCTGAGAAGAACAATGGCTCCTGCGACGATAGCAACGAGTGACCCTCCTGTTACGAGGATGGTTGCAGAGAAACCCTCGCCTGAGGACTGGTATGTTTCAGACCAAGCATTGTTGCTCTCATCCAATTCGGCTATGGCTGCATCAGAATCGATTACAACATCAAGATTCCACGTACCTTCAGGTACGTCAACAATGATGCGCATGTTGCCTGCTTCCGATGTATCAAGGCCAGGGAAGGCCTTCTGAGCGATGAGTGTGCTTGTATCTCCGTTGACAAGGAAGACGCTTACATTGAACGCATCTTGGATGCGTTCTCCAGAATTAAACACTTGAACAGTTGCAGTAACTTCCTGATTGGCGATGAGTTCATCGTCAAAACTGACCTTTGAAATCTGCAAATCAGGACCTGCGGAGGTAAGAGTGATCGACGTCCACGGGGATTCCGCAGAATTTGTGCCTTGCGAAACAAGATTCCAGCCAGCATCATCCATACCAGATGCCCAACAATCCAGGCTTGCTTGTGATCCGAGCAGGGATGGTTGTCCCGATTCGGAGAAATTGAACCGGAACGAGAACAATGTGCGTCCATCAAACACATCCATTGGTTCTCGCACAAGTGTAATCGGTTCCCATTCAATGGTTGTCGAGCGGACCTGGCAGGTCATTGCAAGACCTTTTGTCCACGATTGTGGTTCCTCAATGTTGGCTCCAATGTCGACTTGACGTAGGTCGAATCGTGAGATTTGGTTGAAGGTTGAAGTGAGCAGCAAAGGTGCATCACCATCGATGATGAGGTCGGGAAATTCTGTCTCAAAGAATCGATCGT
>CALDQY010000057.1 GCA_937911445.1 uncultured Rhodobiaceae bacterium
CGGAATAATGACGTATAATTCAGTTAAATTGACAGAATAAGGAAGGAAAAGGTTTGATATACCGATATGTGGAGGGATGGCCATGCCCCGAATCGCAGAAATTGATCGTGCAATCCTCGCCCAACTTCGAAAGAACGGACGAATGTCCTTCGTTGACCTTGCAAAGGAAGTTGGTGCCAGCGAGCGTACCGTTCGCACTCACATCCGAACCATGGAAGAAAACGGAACCATTCGTGGCTACACTGTTCGAGAAAGTGGAATTGGTCTGACGGCCCTTATCAGAATCAAGGTCTCTCCTGGTGTTGAAATCGGCTCGTTCGCGTCCGAAGTCACCGGCTGGGAAGGCGTTGAAATCATCTACGAAGTATCCGGCGAAGCAGATCTTGTCGCCCTCGTTCACGTTGACGATACCGTTGCACTGCGAACACTGCTCGATAAGATGTGGATGGCTGCAGACAATGAGATTGCATCAACAACGACCGAGCTTGTACTCGAACAGTATTGATTCAAAATTGTGAATCGTTCACAGCTCGTTTGGTACCGGCGTTTGGTCCATGTGCAAGAAGGCATAAACAGCCCACCATGTCACAATATCCCATGAATGGACGAGATTGTTGATGCCTGTGGAATTGTCCGTTCCCATGTAGTCAATCATCGTATCCATGGTGTCACATTCACGGTGGTAACAAGGATAGCCATCAACAAGACCGTTCCAGCCAAGCGTTGCGACACCGATGTTCTGGAACGAATCGTGGTCGCTTCGAGCGGTTGGTGATTCGTAAATTGCAACCGTATCCTCGTAAATATCACCCCACAGTGGGCTTTCTCCGCCCTCAAGCCAGGCTTCTCTTCCACGTTCCATTTCGTACCCTAGATCTAGTGCATCAGCACCAATCCATTCTGCTAAGTGGAACATTCCCGCTTGATCGATTGCTTCCTGTGTACCATCAGGTCCGAGGTAGACTGAGAGCGCATAATCACCTGGATAGTTGACACCAGCCATATCGAGATTCAGATAATTGCTGACAGTGACTCCATCAGGCAGATCATTCGCAAAAGAACGAGAGCCCCACAATCCTTCCTCTTCGGAAGACCAGAGGCAGAAGACCATGGTCCTTCGAGCATCAAAGTCTGCAAGAACACTTGCTGTGGTGAGAACCATGCTTGATCCAGCTGCGTTGTCATATGCTCCATGGCGGGTGCCGTACCCTGGAATCCCTATCTCAGCACCTGGGGTGTAGGCGACCGGGGGGGCGATGTCAAAGTGTGCTCCGAAAATCAGCCATTCATTCGGGTAAACAGAACCATCCTTGTACCCACAGATGTTAACGGACCAAGCAGTGTTTGATTGAAACCGGTGCACTTCGACGCGGTCCAATCCGTATCCCAACATGACGCCTTCGAAGTATGTCACAGCGTGTTCATACGAAGGATTCGCATTTCCAACCCATCGATCAAGATAGCCGACGGCTCCATCTGGACCACATGTCGCACAAGGCGTGTCATCGGTGATGAAATCAACCCAGTCGTAAACATCTCGGCCGTTGACCCACCCATCGCTTGCCCCGACGCCGTTTTCCTCAGTCAAGTCTGAACGGAATGGGCGACTCGTTTCCATAACCAGAGGGATGATATCTCCACCAGTTACGTTGCCTGGAACGAGCCATGGCCACATTCCACCAACGTCTAGATTCTCCACAGCTTCCACCGAAGAACCTGTGCTTGGATTGTTGAGCCAAGCCATCCACGATTGATCTGGCTCACGAATCGGCCAATTAACGCGGCCGATGTCACCCAAGAAGAAGACAATCTCTTCGTTGCGCGGTGGGAGAAGAATGTTCATGCTTACCTTGTCACCTGACTTCATATCAAGAACCGTTCCATTTTGTGCACGCATCGAACCAGGATCCTGAATGAAGTATGGAACGAAAACAGCGAGGTCGTTGCTCGCTTGCAACGTGATGGTTTGCCACATGCCGGCTTGCAAAGCATCTGAATCAGAAATAGAAAGTGAACCAGCATCGAGCGTCTCGATTTCGTTTTCACCGAAGCATCCCGAGAGTGGAGCGAGGATCATCAAAACCATGAGTCCAACAGCCTGAATGGGGAGGCGCATGGAGTTCTCCACTCGCAACTTATGTTTGAATTCAGTGGTCTTTGGCGCATTTCAATCCCTCGCCAAGGATTAAATGACGATGATTGGCCGGTCAATCATGGCTACTGTCCGCACGGACCAGAAGCAACGAGTCCTGATGAGGGCCGTTCCTCAATCGTTCTCAAAAGCCATTGCCGCCTATTTCGGCTCGGGACCAACCGACATCGCATTGGCAAAAACGCAACACGCAGCCTACGTGCAAGCGCTTTTGGACATCGGCCTAGAAGTGACCATCCTTCCAGCAGACAACAACCATCCTGATTGTATCTTTGTCGAAGATCAAGCCATTGTCATCGATGGACACGTACTGCTACCCGTCCCTGGCCACCCATCCCGGGTCGCTGAGCAACCTCCTATCGCCGATTTCCTCTCTCGCCAACTGAACGGATTCCAAGTCTGTGGAATGTTTGGTGACGCTCGAATGGACGGTGGCGATATTCTGCGTCTTGGTGATATCTTCTTCGTAGGTCGTTCAGATCGTACAAACGAAGCAGGAATCGAGACACTTCGAAACCTCCTCACGCACCTCGGTCACGAGCTGCGAATTGTCGACATTCCAACTGAAAAAGCACTCCACCTTACCTCGATTTCCTCAACACCAACCGATAACATCATTCTCACAGCCGAAGGGTATCTCACTCCGGAAGACTTCGGAGAACTTCCAGAAGGCTGTGAAGTCATACTCATGCCTGAAGAAGAAGTCTACGGGTGCAATACGATTGGTTTCGAAAACGGGAAAGTTCTGGTTGCAGAGGGCTATCCAACCGTTCTCAAAACGCTCAAGGAGAAAGGTTTGGATCCAATCATTCTCGATATGGGTCAAATCCGTGAAGCTGATGGTTCCATTACTTGCTGCTCAATCTTCTTCTGAATTCAATCAGCGCGTTGATATACGCGAGTGTGGCCGTTGAGATTGCTGCAGGGGTCGCCCAGCTTGGTCAAAGGCGCTGGGATGAGGTCCCAGTCCGTAACGGTTCGCAGGTTCGAATCCTGCCCTCTGCACCACTTCTTCCAACAAGTTGACAATCCCGATTGTCATGGACAGCATGTTAGCCATGGCAGATGATGCTCCGAACGTTGATGACATCCGTGATACGGTTATCACTCAGATTGTCGAGGGCGGATACGTAACAGCAATCCCAATAATCGTACTTTCACTCTATCTGTTCGTTCAAGGCTATCGCCGATTGAGTTTGATTACAGCCATTGCTGGTGCTGCTATCGGATACCTCTCGGCGAGCACACTCTATCCATATGTTCTCGACCTTGGGCTAGCTATCACACTCAACCGTTTCCAACTCTTTGCGGCTATGGGATTTGCAATTGTAGCCGTGATGATTACCTCCATGTCGATTCGCCTGCTTGCAACTGGCTTCGTCTTCATCGTCATCTCGAATGGAATTCAGTTGTTGAAGAATTACGGCATCAATCCTGAGCGAGGCGAGTTGCTTCCTGGAATTACGGCGATTATTGCCTTCTTCGTTGGCATGTCCTTCCGCCATATTCTACCTCCAATTGTTGCAGCACTCCTTGCGTCAATTGGACTCTATGTAGGTGCTTGCATCATTCTTGATTTGCCGATGGAATATCTCAATTTGGAATCTTCACTTGCACCACTGCTCGTCATTCCAAGCGTCATAGTCAGCCTTCTTGTACAACGATGGCACAAGAAACGAAACAATCCAGATGACATCGCAACCAATGAAGTCCGGCAGCAACGACAGGCTGTCCGCAGAGCGCACTATCACCCTGAATTGGAAGTCGATACGCAGTGGGCCAGAGGCGGTCTCCGCAAGTAATCACACTTCGAAAAAGACAGAAATCTCATCCAGTGACTTTCGTTCCAAATCAGGAACTTCCGCATCGTCTGCTGGATAGCCCACAGGCAATACAAGCATAGCATGTTCATGATCGGGTCGATTGAGAATGTCTCGCAAAAATCCCATCGGCGAAGGTGTATGCGTCAATGTCACCAAGCCCATGTTGTGGATGGCATGAATGAACATTCCTGCTGCAATACCGCAGCTTTCACTGCTGTAGTAGGTTGGCCCCCATTCTCCATTCGGTCGCAACCGTTTGGATTGACGGAAGAGAACGACAACCCATGGTGCATCAGTAAGATGCTCTTTGATGGCATCCGTTCCAAGAGGTTGAAGCACTTCTCTCCAAGCATCAGGCATTCGGTCTTGGTAGGTTTTCCGTTCTTCTGCCTCAGCCGCTTCACGGATCTTTTGTTTCAATTCTTGGGATGATATCGCTACGAAGGTCCATGGTTGGAGGTGAGCGCCACTTGGCGCAGTCCCGCCACACAGAATAGCCTTCTCAATCAACTCCTTTGAAACCTCTCGTTTGGAAAAATGTCGAGTCGTTCGACGCCTGCGCATTAACTCCAACAATTCCTTTGAACGGAGATGCATTTCTTCCAATGGAACTTCGGTCCATGAAAGAGGGACAAACGACTTGTCTTCCATGCATTGGCGATGGAGGGAGTAGTTATGAGGATTCATTGCTCAACGTATCGCTTACGCATGCGTAACCAACCCTCGCTGAAGAAGACCAATGCATACAACGATGCGAGCCACAAGTGTACATTGGACATCTCATCAAGCCAGTTTGGTGCGCTTTCAAATGGAGTTGCAAAGGCGATGAGTATCGACAACCAAACCACGGTTAAACCATGAAGAATCCATCGAAACACACCAAGAATTTGCGTTGAATTTGCACGCATTTCTGACATCTGAGAATCGGTCAAAATCGCTGTTAATCCAACGACTTTGTCCAGTGCGCTTCCTCCGTTCCAGCGGATCTTTCCAAGACGGAACCGATTGATGAAATCAATACCTGTGAAGATGGTCACCCAAACAACAACCACTTCGAGAAGAGGATCTAGACCCATGAGGTCAAGCGAGCCCCACGTTGACCAAGAGAAGATTGCCCATATCCAAGCGACCAAGAACAATTGGAACAAACGCGCAAACTTTGCCAGTTTTCTAAGGAGAATCAAATCGTGAGAGAGGATCAATTCGAGTGAGATAAACAGACCCACTGTGAGGGTAATGATGCCGCTTGAGGCGAGGCCAAACCATCCAATATCTCCAATACGCCATGCTTCGAGTAGGGCCACAAACGCCCAAGCTAAAGCAATCACCGAGGCGCCATTGACTGCAGCTTGCATCGTGTACAATGGGTCTCTTCCGTCTTTGAGAACGGATAGTCCGCCCATGAGGCGCACTTCAAATCCAGACTCATCGACGATGCCGCGACTGGCTGCAGTCATACCGCCAATGGCCTGAATTCGAGCGGTTTCAACAATTGATTCAGAGTCATCCTCATTGTTCCCATTGGACCAGTTTGATCCTCGACTGGCTGCATGTGCTGCTCCCGTTCCTCGTCCTTTTCGTCCAGCAGAACGCGACTTTGCCCAAGCCCGGATCTCGGCAGAAATGATGTCCTCGACTTGATCTTCATTGAGCGGAGCACCGTGATCGGTGTACAGCCATCGGCACTGGATTGGAACAGGTGCTGGGTCAACGTCGGGAGCAACCATTTGGAATTGACCTGGGCCAAGTGTTGGCAATTGTGCAACCAAATCTTGGTCTCCTCCACTCTCCTTGAGAAGGTGGCGAACCTTCTCAACATCTTGTGGTTGAGTGAATCGTCCAATGAACGTCGTGTTGGCTTGAGCGAGAATCTTGTAGTCTACATCGGAAACGTTCTGTGTCGCTAAGACACACGCTACACCGTACTTACGAGCCTGTTTGAAGATGAGTTTGATAAGATCTTTTGCTGGAGGATTGCGAGGGTGTGGAGGAAGATACGGTGCAACCTCATCCATGAAGAAAAGCAGTTTCAATTCACCATCTGCTGGTTGTTGCGTCAGCATCCAATCGTACAATTCACGAGACAATTCTTGCACGAAATACTGCTTTTGTGCTTCATCTTGAATAGTGTTCAAGTAAACGATGTTCAGCGGAATCTTTCCTGGAATGGCTGGTTCGACAAAGGAATCAATATCAATTGGAACACCATTGGAAAAGAGGAGTTGATTGACACCGCTGGAAAAGGCTGCGAGTCGTCGCGCTAAGTCGTTACGAGTGGTTTTCGGTAGCCGTTCTTCAAAATCTGTCAGTCTGTGTTCGTACATGACCTCGTCCCAACTTGGAACATCCGGTTTCTCTCCCTCATCATCCTCAATGAAACAGTGAGGGTAGAGGAATCTCGTGAATTCATGATGCGGTTCTCGAACCACGCGAGCGAGCGACTGGAAATCACCAACATCCAATCCGCAACGCGTTCCCTCGACAAGAATCTCGTACAGGAACGGTTTGACGACTTTCCCTTGTGCTTTCTCGACATCGTATCCAGCAAGGCTTGTGAATCCAGCTGCGACCATATCCCATGCTGTGATGGCTTCCTCAGGATCAAGGTCTGCAGGTGGCGCTCGAAATGGATCGATGCAAAGCGGTAGACCTTTGCTTCGCAGTGGCGTCCAAATCCTCACCTCGCTGTTTTCGAGCAACTTACGTTTTCGATCAACATCACCATCTCGCTCTAGAAGTTCAGATTCATCAATACCAAGAGCAAGGCGGGCAAGATCGCCTTGTGGATCAATGATGAGTGCTGGAATGCCGGCAAGGGCTGCTTCCTCAATCAGAGCCTTTGCCATAACGGTCTTGCCGGAACCTGTGGAACCGAGCATGGCTGCGTGACGAGCCAATACTTGAGATGGAATATCGATGGGAGCCCCTGAATCTCTTCGTTCTCCAAGAAAGAGGCCTTTCGGTTTGAATTTCTTCTTCGGACCAGCTGAAACAGCCGGGTCAAGGATATCGTTGACCAATGATGCAAATTCCGATGGAGAGGGTTGCTCTTCATCAGACACCATAACCGAGCAGAGGTGCTTGAGGTCTTGAAGTACGCGACGCGCAGATGGGTCAAAGCGCATGCTCTTGAAGGTCGATTCGTTCGCCGAAACATGCCTGAACGTATTCCGCTGGCTCGACCATCATGGACGGACGAAATGCGCGATGCTGCCATCAATACATTGGATTCTGGCCGTTGGGTCAAAGGCCCACAAGGTCGAGCCTTCGCCGAAGAATTTGCCCAGTACTGTGGTGTTGAATTCGCATCTCCGTGCAACAGCGGTTCTGGTGCCCTCATCGCTGCGCTCCGTCTTCTTGGAATAGGCCCAGGCGACGAAGTGATTGTCCCCTCATTGACGTTTATCGCTACAGCAACGTCAGTTTCCATGACTGGAGCAACCCCCGTATTTGCTGAAGTTGAGCCAGATTATTGGTGCCTCGATGTTGAAGATGTGAAACAACGCATCACCTCGAAGACAAAGGGCGTCATTGGCGTCCATTTGTTCGGTCAGTGTTACGGAACTGAGCTCATCGATTTATGCGAAGAACACAATCTTGCCTTGATCGAAGATGCCGCCCAAGCCCACGGTGCGTCCATTGTTTACAATGGAGCCTCAACCATGGCTGGTGCGCTTGGGACCATCTCTTGCTTCTCGTTCTTTCCTTCAAAGAATGTAGCTGTTGGTGGTGAGGGAGGGATGATTACAGCCGCTGGTCCGGAAATTGGAGCCAGAATCAAATCCGTTGTCGACCATGGTCGAGATGGTTCGCTACAGTCTCAAGAAGTTGGAACCAACATGCGCATGTCAGAAGTATTCGCAGCCATCGGTCGTGTGCAGTTGAAGCATCTTGACGATTGGCTTGCTCGTCGCCGTTCCAATGCTGCAATGCTCAGCGAGACGGTTGGTTCACATCCAAAATTGCATGCGCCTCAAGTCCGCCCAGACTCTCAACATGCATGGCACCAGTATTGCTTGCAAACAGAGAATGTTGAAGCATTTCTACAACACATGGCTACCCATGACATCGATGCTCGCCGGATTTATCCTGTACCTTGTCATCAGCATCCAGTGTACAAAGATCATCAACAAGCGAACGATGAGTTTTCAATGACATCTCAGCTTTCTCAACAACTCGTCTCCATCCCAGTCCATCACGGACTTACTGAGGTTGAATTGGATCGCATCGTTGAGGCGCTCAACAGTTACTGACGGGTGAGCATTCGGGCCAATGAAGCATTTGACCAGCCACGTAAATAGGTCAATTCCATTCCTGCCCATGGTGGGATTTCAACCGCAACGTCTTCATCTTCAAGTTCGACTTCAGCGATAATCAGTCCAGCAAGATTGCTTTCAAACTCATCAATTTCCCAAACAAATCCATCAGTATTTGTCCAGAGGTAGCGTTTTTTCTCGACAAAGGGATAGAGCAAATCATCGACAACGGATTCTGCAGTTTCGCGTTCAATTTCCCATTCGAATTCTGCCGCAGAAGCACCTTTTCTAGACCCCTTCAATGTCAGAACATAAGCGGAATGCGATTTCCGGATCCGGACTGTCCAGTCTGGTTCTAGTAAAAGTGTGCTGCAGATTTCCTGGGATAGCCCAGATACCAATTGTTTCTTCTTGTACATCACTGCATTATGCTCAATGGATACGTCGAATTCTTTGTGATCGAGGTACCATTGTTTGATTTCAATGCATTCTGTTGATTCATGGACCCATGGACGCTCAAATCGCCCATCGACAAGAAAACGTCGTTCGATTTCGACATTTTCTGGCATAAGTCGCCCTTTGGCTTACACCAAATAATCCTGTCCAAGCGTTCTATGAACAACTGACCAACTGGTTCATAACGGCGAAACATAACACATGACTATGAACAACAGAATTGTTACATCCTTGGGACTTGTTCTCTTGATGCTTACAGCAGGATGTATCGGGAATGTACATGATGAACTGATCACGGAATTGCCCGATGATTGGAGAACACAAACGAATCGAACCATTTCCCAACCGCATTTGGTTCAGTTCGACTCGTGTTTGAACATGGAATACGATTTGAAGGCGAGCATTGCTGAGGAATATCGAACGCAGTTGTTGCAAGCTGTAGAGGAACAATACCACTACGGCTGGGGAATATTCGATGATGGGATGGTTGCAGAATCTGCAATGGATGGAGATGCTTCAGCAGGAGCCGCTCAACCCCAAGCACGTATCCAAGGTGAAGATTTCAGCGGTACCAACAATCAAGAACAAGGCGTTGATGAAGCTGATTTCATCAAAACGGATGGATACTACATCTATGCTCTACAAGGATCAACACTGTCGATTATGGGCGTTCCAGAATACGGTGAAATCGAATTTGCGAGCAACGCTTCCATCGAAGGTTCGCCGATTTCTATGATGTTGCGAGGAGATCGGTTGATCGTCCTCTCGAGTTACAATCCTTGGAGCATCGACGATGAGGACGCCCTCTACGCATATCTCCGTTGGGGTGGTGATTATAGTCAGTGGAGAGTCAATTCACTGACGAAGTACACCACATACAACATCTCGGACAGATCGAGCCCTGAGGTAATTCAGGAACTCTACTTGGAAGGATACAATGTGGATGCAAGAGAGATCGATGGGTCCATTCGAGCCATCACACACTCATGGTTGAACATTCCAGGATTGTCGAATTGGTTGAACATGCCAAGCGCTTACTACGAGCTCAATTGGGACGATCCGCAACGCAGAACCTATCGTGAAATGATCGCCTATGAGACCATTCAAGCGAACGAAGAGGTTCTTCAATCGATAACGTTGGAGGAGCTTGTTCCAAAAATCTACCAACGTGTTGATGGTCAAATCATCGAGCACGATATGCGTTCTGAAAGGTGCGGGAACTTTGCAAAACCGATGGATGGATTTAGCCGTGGATTTACCAACATTCTCTCACTTGATTTGTTTTCGCCGACGTTCGCTTACGAGTCGGACCACCTTCTCGGCAATCATCCACTCGTTTACGCATCAACAGATGCACTTGTCTTGACCGATAACGCATGGGATTGGTGGTGGTTCTGGGGCCAAGACGAGGTCGATGATATGACCAACATTCACACCTTCGACATCTCGGTACCAGGGGTCACAACCTATACCGGTTCAGGACGAATTGATGGACAGATTCTGAATCAATTCAGCCTTTCAGAACATGAAGGTGTTCTACGCGTTGCAACAACCGTTGGCCAGTGGAATCGATGGTGGGTGGAAGATCCTGAACCGATGTCATCATCGGTCATCACACTCGTCCGTGGCGTCGATCCACAGACCAATCAACAAATCCTGCTTGAATATGGTCGCATCGATGGTATTGCAGAAGGAGAACGTATCTGGTCGGCACGATTTGTTGAAGACCGCGCTTATCTCGTGACATTCGAACAAATTGATCCGCTTTGGACCATTGATTTGTCAGACCCATCAACACCAACAATCCTCGGCGAACTCGAAGTTCCTGGTGTCTCAACTTACATTCATCCACTCCACGATGATATGCTCCTAACCATTGGTATGGGTCCTGCTGGGGAAGATGGATTAGGGCTTGATTGGTCAAGCACACGTCTTTCCACGTTCAACATCAGCGACTTGACGCAACCAGCTGTGGCTGATACACTGATGCTCTCGCCTGTGGACGATCCGGATAATGGTCGATGGACATGGTCCTATTCTGAGGCAATGTACGAGCACAAGGCCTTCCAGTACTGGGGGCCAAAGGAAATGCTCGCTGTTCCACTCTCAACCTATCGGTATGTTGAGACTTACAACGAAGATTGGGGTTATTCTCAGTGGAACTATGAGTACGTTTCGAAAGCCATCATTGTCAATGTCGATGAAGCAACTGGAAGCATGTCCGTTCATGGTGAAGTGAATCATTCCTCTCTCCTCAATCATGAAGATGTCAACCATTGGTGGGGTGGGGACGAAAACATTCGACGGACCATTTTCATGGGTGACTTCATTTATGCTTTCTCTGGTGCTGGCATCACCGTTCACAACTTGACGAGTATGGAATTGACCGATGTAGTCGCCTTTGACATCGGGTATCCAACGTATGCCTACTACGACAACTAGGCATGGAGAGAAGCCAAACCTCAATTGCTGAGAGGTATCCATTGGATTATGTCGCAACGAGTAGGTGTCGTTGGTTGTGGCAGATGGGGGTCGAAGCATCTCCGTGCGTTGGAATGTTTGGCGATGGAGGCAGACATCGAATGCATCGTAGCATGCGATGTGAATCCAATCGCACTCGCACGGGTTGAAAATAATAGTATAATGTTGCACAATGATCCACACACACTTGTCGAGCAGTTCAACCTCGATTCCGTTATCGTAGCAACGCCAAATGAAACTCATTACGAACTCGGAACGATGTTTCTCAACAAAGGAGTCAATGTCTTTCTTGAGAAGCCAATTGCAACAACATTTGATCATGCTTCATCGCTTGTCTCCACATCCGTTCACGAAGGTAAGACCCTCAAGAGCGGATTCCTTCTACGGTTTCATCCGTGCATCATCGATGCAAGAACCCAAATCCGATCAGGCAAAATTGGAGCCATTCAGTCCATTCGGTATTCCAAGAACGTACAACGTCAAGGTGATGAGTCGTCGCATGCGTTGGATACATTAGCCATCCATGGAATCGACTTGGCAGAGTTTCTTCTCGATGGACAAACCCCATTACGGATTTCCGAAGTTGTCGGTTCTCGTACATCCTGTGCACTGACATTGGAATATCCAAATCAGGTCGAGATTTGCATCAATGTTGGATGGGAATTTGAAGCAGACGTTGCTGAATTGGAAGTCGTCGGAAGAAACGGCAGGATTCTTGTTCAGTTGCAGCAACACGAACACTATGAGATTCTGAAAGATCATTCTACAATCCAATATGTTCAGCCCAATCACACGCCACTCGAAGCCGTTCTTCTCGACTTCCTTCGGCCTGATTCAGCATCCATCGCAGCCCCGACAGGTTCCATTCTTCGAACCATCAAATGCGTAGAGCAGGCTCGTTTGCAATTAACAGCGCAAGGACGTTCAAAGACACGAGAATTGAAGAGATGAACCCCACTGGGTCAATCATGAGCCCCGAACGTGTCATGCTCTGGCTTCTTGCCGGCGTCACCATTGCTTCTTTTGCAACATGGTTGATTCAAGACTCTGTCTTCGATGCGGCGGTCGCATTTTCGATTCTTTCCGTTATCGTCGCCATTCTTTGGGGAGCAAGTCACTATGAGAAGACCATCCAATTGAGCGGGATGAAAAACGGTGGCATCCTCAACATCCTCACCTTTGCTGCTGTAACTGCAGGACTCACCTATTGGTGCATTTATTTCTACGACTTCCCAGTCGTTGGTTCGATCATTGGTAGCATCGGAACCAATGCCTACATTTGGTGGACCTTTGGTATGCTTGAACCGGGCACGCCGTCCGCATAAGTGTGCCAAGTGTCAAAAGCCTCCGAGATAACATTGCTCCGATGGCCAAGCACGGTGAGCATCCTGAACTTCCTTCTGAATTGGAAGAATTGTTGGAAGCAGACGTTCATACCATCTTTCTGAAGGCTGACTGTCCCCCTCGTGTTAAGCGTGGTACCATTGGCCAACTCAAGTTGGTTGAATTGGAATCAACCGATACTTGGGACAACCTTCGTCTAGAGTCGCTTCAAGAGTCATTACGGACTGTCGTTGAAAAGAATCAACACAGGAGTGATTGTTTCCTCGAAATCGATCGAAAGGGTTGCCAAGTCCTTCAGCTAGGAGATTTGAGAGTCACCTGTGCAAGCCCGCCGTTTTCGGATGCGCGTGAAATTACCGTTGTCCGTCCAGTGGCAAAACTTTCACTCAGTGACTACAATCTTGATCCGAAGATTGTTGAGCGATTGTCCAACCATCATCGCGGTGTCTTCATCTGTGGACGCCCTGGTTCTGGAAAGACAACACTTGCTCAAGCCATTGCTGAATATCTCGATGAAGACATCGGCGCCATGGTCAAGACAATGGAAGCACCTCGAGATTTGCAACTTGCTGAACGTATCACACAATACGCTCCGTTGGAAGGAGATTTGGAAAAAACAGCAGAAATCATCTTCTTGGTACGTCCTGACTTCGTCATCTTTGATGAAGTCCGACGAGCTCGCGACTTCGAGATCTTTGCTGATGTTCGGCTCGCAGGCGTAGGGTTGCTTGGCGTTACGCACGCAAACTCTGCACTCGAAGCCATTCAACGCTTAATTGGAAAAGTTGAGTTGGGTCTTGTATCTCAAGTGCTGGATACTGTATTGCACGTCGAATCAGGAAAGATTCAACAGGTTCTCGAATTGAGAATGACTGTCAAGCCTCCTTCGGGAATGCAAGAAGAATTGGCTAGGCCAGTCATCGAGGTTGTTGAGTTCCCAACAGGTAAGGTAACACATGAGATGTTCGCATTCGGTTCAGAACTTGCAGTCGTTCCTGTAACCGAAACGAGCCAAAAGAAGCCCCTCCAGCAATTGGCGCAAAAACAACTCATCCATACGATTCGCCAATGGGCAGGGGTCCACGTTCGTGTCCAATTTACAAGCGATACTGCAGCGACTGTTTATGCGCCAAGCAATATGATATCGACGCTCGTTGGTCGCGGAGGAGACAATGTTCGTGCACTGCAAGATCAACTTGGTGGATTGCGATTGACCATTGAATCGCTCGACGATATGCCCGATTCCGATGATGTTTCAGAACACTCAATATGGAGTGATGATCAAGATCGAAGAGCGTATCAGAGCCGTGCCTATGAGCAACATGGACGCTCCAAAAAGACAAGAAAAGGTCGTCGTCGGTGAGAAGGAGACTTCTTGAAGAACGGTCACGCCCGACAAGCATGGCGCAGCAGGACGATGGTTCAGGTCGTGCCCCTGTTGTTATCGTTCGGCCAACAACTTCGGTCACCAGCGGCGTTGCGGTCACTCAGAAACTCGTGGGAGCTGCCGTTGCATTTGGAGACATTCTCCGGCGCACATTTGGTCCAAACGGTCTGGACAAAATGATGTACAAAACCAATGGAGAGAATGCCATTACAAACGATGGTGCCAAAATCGTTGCTGATCTACTTGTCAAACATCCTGCAGCAAAGGCCTTCGTTCAACTTGCTGAGTCACAAGAAAATGCGTGTGGAGATGGTGTTACGGGTTGCTTGCTGTTTGCAAGTGAATTGATGAAAGAGGCGGGGCGTTTGCTTGAACGTGGTGTCCATCCCCTCGTATTGGTCGAGGCCTACCAGGATTCGATTGTTGAAACACAGAATGTTCTTGATGATCGTTCGATGGAAGATGTAAGTGAAGATACATTGCAATCCGTTGCAAGAACTGCCATGGTTGGGAAATCTGCTGAGGCTGGCGGCGACGCATTAGCGAAACTCTTGGTCGAATGTATGATGACCATCCAATCCAGCGGCAGACCTGTTCGAGCAGAGAACGTTCGAATGACAAAGCGAGGCCATGATTCACTCCAAGAAACTCGATTGGTCAAAGGCGTCGTCATCGATAAAAAGTTTGATTCTGAACGGACTCCAAGAATTAACCAACCTTGCAGTGTCCTCGCCTTGACATGTCCGCTGACTATACAGAAAACGAAACGTGATGCTGAAATTGAAATCGAGC
>CALDQY010000058.1 GCA_937911445.1 uncultured Rhodobiaceae bacterium
GCAGTCGTTTCGATTACTGCCGTAGGCGTTACTTTGCAGATTGGCGGACTATTGTTCGGTATCGCCTATTTAGCAAGTGACTTCATCGATGTGCCATCACTCAGTTTTGCTGCTATCATCCTTCTGGCATTGGCAGTTGGGTTCTACGGCACAATGATTGTAGCACTGTATTTGGCCTTAGCGATGCGTTCAAAATCAGTGAAGGAAGCCGGATCCGTTCTTACTCCAATCACGTTGGCCATGATTATGCCAATCTTACTCACGCAATTCATCAATTTAGATGATGTGGAAATGTTTTGGTTTGGTGTGCCTTTCGTCAATGTACTCCTCGGTTTGCGAGAATTGTTGTTGAACCGTATCATTATTGAACATGTCATTGTTTGGACTTTGGTATCTTCACTGATCTGTCTATTGACAGTACGGTATGCTGCTAAACAATTCCATCGTGAAGATATCATAACTACGAAGTCATAGTATTCTTCAAATATTACTATACGATGCACAGAGTATGCCCAAGATAAGTTTGGACATGCCCAATGAACTGTTGACAGATATCAAACAGCACGTTGGGGATCATAAGAAATTCATCAGTGTTGCAGATGCGATTCGATCTGCTTGTCGAAAGTTGTTGGATCAATTGGACAGTATCGACATGCGACATGGGCGTATAGGAGGAGATGAAAATGGTAACAAGAAGTGAAGCTGAAGATGCAGTGCACACCCTGCTCGAATACCTTGAGTCGGATCCAAATCGAGAAGGTTTGATGGATACCCCCAAACGTGTCATTGATTCGTGGGACGAAGTATTCGCAGGTTACAAAACAAATGCTGCAGATTTGCTCGAAGCAACATTCAACGCTGAAGGTTACGACGGTATCGTTCTGTTAAGTAATATTGAATTTCATTCCACCTGCGAACACCACCTCCAACCATTTAGCGGTAAAGCACATGTTGCTTACATCCCTGTAGATCGCATTGTTGGCATCTCAAAGCTTGCTCGAATCATCGACCACCACGCACTTCGTTTGCAAAATCAAGAGAGAATAACAAACGATGTTGCAAACGATTTGGTTCAACACCTCAATCCTCTGGGTGCTGCTGTAATCATACAAGCGTCCCACGGTTGTATGCGATGTCGTGGAGTGAAGAAGCAAAATGCGATTATGACCACGAGTGCTATGCGGGGCGTTTTCTTTGAGAAACAAGAAGCACGAAACGAGCTGATGCAACTGATTGAGAATTCGAGTTGATACTCCATGGATTGTGAACGCGCTGGCGACCACATTGGAGATGACCCTACAGACCTTGCAAAAGAATATCCGATTGTCGAAATTTTCCATTCTGTCCAGGGTGAAGGTTATCATGCTGGAATCCCGCATGTATTCGTAAGATTTGGAACGTGTAACCTACGATGTTCTTGGTGCGATACGGATTTTGACACATTTGAATCGATGAATGCCATTGATGTCTTGAGTGAAATTATGGAATACGATTGCGACCGAGTAATTTTCACAGGAGGAGAGCCGATGTTGCATGATTTGTGGCCTCTCCACCGGTTGTTGAAGCGAAGAGGATACAACCTTTCGATTGAAAGCAATGGCACTATTGAGATTCCTGATGGACTCATCGATTGGGTATGCATCTCTCCGAAGGATCAAGTGTATCCTAATTCGGTTATTCGACAACGAAGTGGACAAGAGTTGAAAGTCGTGTATTGTGGTCAAGAAATGGACATGTATGATGACTTGAAATCCGGCTTTGAACACCATTTCATTCAGCCATGTTACATCGATACGGCTAGTGTGGAAGAAAATGGCGTACTGTTTCAGGATACTGAACAAATTGTCAAAGAGCATCGTGGTTGGAGGCTATCATTACAGACACATAAATGGATGGGGATTCTATGAAGACAGTGGTTATGGCACTAAGCGGAGGCATGGATTCAACATGTCTCTTAATGCATTATCTTGCTCAAGATTATCGAGCAATATGCATTTCATACAATTATGGGCAAAAGCATTCGATTGAAATTGAAAGAGCATCTTCTACTGTAACTCTGTGTCAAAGAAAAGGTTTCGATGTACAACATCATATTGTGGACTTATCACCTGCTATGTCTCTTTTTGATTCGGCATTAACGTCCGGGGAACAAGACGTTCCACTAGGACACTACGAAGAAAACCAAATGAAACTGACTGTTGTCCCAAACCGGAATGCGATTTTTGCTTCCATTTTGTATGGTTTTGCCCTTTCTGAAGCAAAGAGAACAGGACAGAATGTTGTCCTTGCACTTGGTGTTCATAGTGGTGATCATGCGATTTACCCAGATTGTAGGCCTGAATTTTACCAAGCTCTTCAATCTGCTTTTGAAATAGGAAACTGGGACAGCGAAATGGTCGAATTTGATTTACCCTATTTGCACGGGGACAAGACATCCATTCTCCAAGATGCATTGGAGACGACACCGCAGTTGGGATTCAGTTTCGATACAGTTCTTCGAAATACGATTACATCGTATAACCCGGATGAAAAGGGCCGGAGCTCAGGTAAGAGTGGTTCGGATGTTGAACGAATTCTGGCATTCCATGCAATTGGTCGAATCGATCCAATCGAGTATCAACAACCTTGGGATGTTGTATTGGAACACGCACTCCGAGTTGAATCGGATTACAAAGGAGGCCATGGACATGAATCTTGATGAACGGATTGCTGCTTTATCAGAAATCTCGTACTATGTTACGCAGCAAAATGGCACTGAGAGGCCATTTACGGGTGCGCTAAACAAAGAATACCGCCCTGGTGACTACTATTGCATCGTTTGCGATACCAAATTGTTCACCGACCAAATGAAATTTGATTCAGGATGTGGATGGCCTGCCTTTCACACAGAGCATCATGATGCTGGAATATCTCGAAACATCGATACTTCCCATGGTATGACTCGCGTCGAGGTTCGATGTGGTACGTGCGATGCCCATCTGGGTCATGTCTTCAATGATGGACCTCGCAAACATGGAGGAGAGCGATACTGCATCAATAGCGCTGCTATGCGATTTGAGGTGAAACAATGACAACGAGAATTCGAAGATATGTCGAAACCGATACAGGCCACCGAGTACCAAATCATAAGAGTAAGTGTAGGCATTTCCACGGACATCGCTATCGATTTGAAGCCGAAATCGAAGGCGATATTGTTGAAACTACAGGTGTAAGCGAAGAAGGTATGCTGATGGATTTTAGTGACGTCAGTCACATTCTAACCGTTCACATTCACGATGTCGTAGATCACGCGTTTGTTGTGTATGAAGGCGATGAGGAAGCACGAAACGTATTGTCCGGTTTATCACCAGAGCATCGCACTGTGGTCGTATCCTTCATTCCAACTGCAGAGAATCTTGCAAAATGGGCGTTCGAACAAGTGCAACCACACATTCAAACTGCGTATGGCAATCGACTACGACTGGTCGCAATGCACGTACGAGAGACCCCGAAAAGTTGGGCTTCATGGTACGCATAATCATTCTTCTTCTAGGATTACTCGTCGGCGCCGAGTCGATTTCCAATCACTATTTTTCGTTGCAAATTCAAGAGCAGTTGATGCATCGACGAAACCTCCAATCAATCGGTTTGTTTGATCCGTTTCAAGTCCAGACCGTTGCAATGCGCGAGTTAGCGAATGTGTGAATGAGATTCGACGTTCATCACCGCCTGGTAGGAATTGGGCAATATCTTGAATCGCTTTGCGGAGAACTATACGTTGCTCTGGCGAGATTGATCGTTCGATTGGGACGATATTGGGCAATGCCTTGTCTTTACCCTGTGATGCAAGAACACGATTGCGATGAAGTTCGTATGTCAGTGTATGCACAGCATGGCTGAGATTCGTAATGGGATATCCTTCCCATGTAGGTAACGTAACGAGGTAATCACAACGAAGTAGATCCTCTGTACTCAATCCTTTACCTTCCTCACCGAAGACCAAAGCAACCGATTGTCGGGTTGATTCTATTCGCTCGGCAAATTCCCAAGGATACATGAAGTGACGCTTCTGGGTTTTTTCACCAATTTCTCTTTTCCCAGACGTTCCGACGACAAGTGAACAATCTGCGACCGCTTGTTCGAATGATTCGTAAATTTTGCAGGAATCGAGAACTCTCCCTGCATGTTTGGCACGATTTCGAGCTTCAACATCATCTGGATGACACTTCGGCTGAACGAGTCGCAACGAGTCAAATCCATGATTCAGCAACGAACGACAAACCGCACCAAGATTACCAGGATGTTCGGTCCCGACCATTACAACATGTAATGTATATTCGGAATGAGGCAAGGGTA
>CALDQY010000059.1 GCA_937911445.1 uncultured Rhodobiaceae bacterium
ATCGTTGAATCATTCCCACCCTTGATTCCAATTAAGAATCCATTTGGAAGGGGTTCAAGTGAGATGTCGATTGAGAAACACGTCCTCTCGGTTGATGAATATGGATCAAGGTGGGCCGCAAATGAACTCGCCTCTCGTGAGTGGGACGCAATCCTTCATCTCGGTCTTTGTGGAGAATGTAAGCAACCACGCATCGAACTTCTTGCAGAAGACGTTCTCGATATGAGAATCCCAGATAATTCTGGGCGCCAAATAAATGCTGCAATGCTCAGTGGAACTGGCGATTTGAAAGCAGCTGTACCGGTCAAGAAGTGGGGTATCGAAGACTGGGAGGTTGACATCGAATTGTCAAAGGACGCTGGACGATACATTTGCAATGAAACCTACTATCGGACACTCGAGGCGCTTCAGACCCACAAATTCGCTATCCCTTGTCTCTTTCTCCATCTTCCACCGGTTGAACATTTGTCCGTGAAGGAAGCATCCAAACTTGTTCGTAGAGTTCTTGCGCACATGCTCTACAAACCATCCATTCAGGTAGCAGCAGGAATCTTCACTTCAGAAAGTGGTTTCCTTGCAATGAAGCGAGGCGAGGATGAACCCAAATCTGGCAAGTGGGAATTCCCAGGTGGAACAGTTGAACGAGATGAATCTCCAGAAGACGCGCTCTTACGTGAACTCCAAGAAGAACTGAGTGTCGAAGCAAGCATCATCAAGAAAGCAGGCATTTGGACACACACATATCCTTTCTTACACGTTGAAATCCACGGATTCCTCGTTGAGACAGAGAATTTGGATAATCTTCAGATGTCCGTTCACAGTGAGATGAAGTGGATTTCATCATCAGAGGGGTTGAATCTCGACTGGCTTGAAGCCGACATCCCGATTGTTGAAGATCTTCTCAAACGACGTTACTGATGCCACGTCGATGCATCGCCATGCTCATCCATAGCTGCTTCATCATGCAATTGTCGTGGGACATTTTGACGTCCTGAGTGCCATGTACACGCTTCAATCCAATCGGATAGACCCATGCCTTCGAGATGAATTTCAAAACATCCTCCCAATGGTGCTTCTTCGTAAGAAAAAGCAATTTTTCCTGCAAATGCGGCTAAGCGAGAAATGCGGAACGTGGTTTTCTGCTCGCTCAAATTCTTACCCATTGCATCCATTGCAGTATCAAGGATTGACTGTTGACGTAGTTGTTGTAAAAATACTTCAAAGGAGAGGTGTTTGCATTCTATGGAAACTAATTGTTCGCTAGGGAATGTTTGCTTCTCTACATCGGCAACGACTGCATCAGGGAATAGTGTCTGTATCGCCATTGTGACATTCTTTGCGTCATCCCCAGGACGGAGTGTTGTGTGCAATGTAATCTCGATACCCTCGTCCCGTCCGTTGTAGGTCAACGGCTTGAGGTCCATGTTATGAGGACAAGGAAACGGCTTTTCAACCTGCTTGTGAATGTGAAGTATCAAAACAGATTTGCTACAGAGCAGCCTATGGGCGCAACAGAACCATGGCTGGCAACAGTGCTGCCCGTTCTGAATGAGGAAGAATACATCGAATCGTGTCTTCAATCCCTCATCGACCAATCTCTTCCAGCAAACGAGCATACGATTTTCGTCCTTGATGGAGGTTCCACAGATGCAACAAAGGATATTGTTCAGAAGATTTGCGAAAGACTCGATCCAATCCAGCATCCATCGATTCACGTATTGAATAATCCAGCTCGATTCGTGCCACATGCACGAAATCTGGCACTGCAACACCTTCCGGAAAGCATCACACACCTTCTCGAATTCAATGGTCATATTGAGATTGGACGTGATCATCTCGTCCAAATGAAAGAAGCATGGTCAAGGCTTGAATCCAAACATGAGCGGCTTGCAGGACTTGGCTGTCGTGTGATTGGAAATGATTCGACAAAGAATACGGTTGAATCGATCATCGATGCAACACTGAGCAGCCCGTTGGGAGGTGGCACAGGACAATTCGCTCAGTTCCACGTTGAAGGGAAAACCAATGTTCCTGCTTTTGCATTGCACTTGCGCTCTGCATTGGAAGACGTCGGTGGCTGGGATGAATCGTTTCTGACAAGCCAAGATAGTGATTTGAGCATGCGATTGCTCAAGGCGGGATACGTTCTATGCCGAACTCCAAACGCTGTTGCAAAAATGCGACGCAGAACGTCGTTTAGTTCGTGGTTTTTGATGAGCCACCGCTATGGTTTCTGGCGAACGAAAGTGTTGCTCAAGCACCCTCGGCGCCTCGTCATACGCGAGCTATTGCCTCTGTTTGGCCTCATCGCCACATCGTTGCTGCTGTTGTTCAATCCAATGTGGTCGATGATTTTGATTGGAGCATATGGGACTGTCTTGCTCCTTTCTGGTCTCCTTTCTGCCAAGGAAGGGCTTTCGCATATCCTTGGTGTTCCATTCTGTCTGTTGATTCTTCACACAGGATTTACAATTGGCTTGTTTGATGGTTTGATTCGAAAAGGTCGTGCATCACGTGATCGTTGATGAAACAACCAAGGCGAATGCATAAGAAGAAAACGAACGAGTCGAGGGTATGGCAACCAGACAATCCTCCTCGATTGGACTGTTTGCCTTGCCTTTACTGGTCATGGGAGCACTCCATGTTATTGTCACGCCTTTAGCAGACATTCTTTCACTTTCTTGGGTCTATTCCACTGTCTGGTATGGTCTTGGATTCCTCATTGGATTCATCCTCATGAGGCGGACACGCGTCACGAAGGATCATGAATTCCGTCGTTCTGAAATCATGAAGAAAATGAAGCATGTTTACGATGCTGAAGCAAAAGGAGTCTGGGAGAAGGAAACTCCATTGCAAGGAGAGACCCAAATTAACAAAGAACAATTGAACTCAACCATTGGCTCATTTGGTCGTGAAGCGCCCGAACTTGAATTGGACCGGGACGTGACCTCGGATGTCAAGATGCTCACAGAACAGGGATTCGTTCAGAAAGCCACTAGGCGCATGAGTGGAGACGGTGCCGAAATGGATGAGATGGTTGATTCAACGGTCGGTTCTGTTCGTCAAGCGAGTTGGATGGACAACATCATTGATGGAATCTTTGGCTTGTTTGGCCGGGATACAGCTGCGGAACGTGAAGAGAAGCGCCTTACGCGCCTACGTTCAAATGCACAGCAAACGCCAGTTATCGCCCAACGTCCAGTTGCTCCTGTCAAACAAGAAATGTCTAATACACGCTCAAACGATGAACTAACCATGACGACAATGAGTGATGATGGTGGAATCATATCCTCAACCGATATTGAAACTCCAACCATCCCGGTTCAACGCAAAGAGTCCATCGAAGACTTGGCCATGTTGAGTGGAGGAAGTGTTCAGGCGATGACA
>CALDQY010000060.1 GCA_937911445.1 uncultured Rhodobiaceae bacterium
ATCCCACACACTAATTCTTCTTGATATCTTCCGTTCTATCATTCGATAAGCGGCCATTGTGCATCGGAAAGAACGGTATTGTCTGGAACAATCGAATCGTGGTCGACAACCACGTTGTCCAATGTACAATTCTTCCCAATGGTCGAGTTTCTTCCTACGAGTGTTTCGTTAAGTTTCGAATTGCTTCCGACGTGAACGTTGTTGAGAAGGCTGCATTTGGAGAGGTTAGCAGACGTAATCGTTGCTCCTGTTGAGAGCATGCTGTTCTCTACATTACTACCGCCATGGATACTGACGGAATCGTCTGCGTGCCAATTGGAATCAATCCGCTTGCCCCCTTTCCATCGCTCATGTGCAATACTTGCTTCAACTCCGAGAGACCAGCTCTTCGGGGTTCCTGCATCAATGAAATAGCCATCAAAGGAGAAACCGTTGAGCTTACGTTCTTCAGCGAGGACGGGAAAAACTTGGCGCTCGAGGGAACTGCGTCCCAAGGGAATGTAGTCGAAGATATCGTCTTCGAATAGGTAAGATCCCGCATTGATGAGATTTGAAAAGACCTCATCTGGTGCTGGTTTTTCTTTGAATTGCGTGATGCGTTGCTCATCATCAAGACCTACGATACCAAAACGCGTTGGGTCTTCAACTTCCCAAAGCGCCAATGTGCCTACTCCACCGTTTTTTTGATGCAAATCAAGTCCAACTTGCATGTCCAAGGATGAGACAATGTCGCCATTCAGACAAACGAACTGCCCTGAGACAACGTCTCTGCAGTTGCCGAGTGCACCTCCTGTTCCGAGTGGTTCTGTTTCCCTAACGATTCGAACATCGTAAGAGACATCTGCTTCCTTGAAGTATGCTTCTATGTCATCAACCTTGTATCCACCCGCTACAACAACCTCGTCGACTTTGTCGCTTGGTACAACTTCCACAACGTGTTCGAGAAGTGTTTTATCCAACATTGGTAGGATTGGTTTTGGAATTTCATAGGTCCATGGACGCAGTCGTGTGCCGAAACCTCCAGCCAAGACTACGACCTGCATGCTTGTTGCGCACTGTTTTCTCTTTTCAAGTTGTAGTGTTGGTGCTTTGGATGATTGAGGCAACGTAGCCGCACAGTTCAAAGGCGTTCTTTTGCTCGGAAGATTTAGTGATACAATGAACATCCACGAATACCAAGGTAAAGCTCTGTTCAAGGCACATGGTGTAAAGGTCCTCGATGGCGTCCACTGCACGAGCGTTGCAGATGCACTTCAAGCCTACGATACGCTTCAGTCAAAGGTTGTTGCAGTCAAATCTCAAATCCACGCTGGTGGACGAGGTAAAGGAAACCTGTTTTGCCCAAACACCGGGGATCTCATGATGGAAGGTGGTGTGAAAATCGCCTTTTCTCGAGAGGATGTTGAAACGTATGCTACCAATATTTTGGGGCACGTCCTAGTGACCAAACAAACTGGCGATGAGGGGAAACTCGTCAATCATCTGTACGTTGAATCAGGATGCGATATTGCTCACGAGTATTACCTTGCATTACTCGTCGACCGTGAAGAGAAATCAGTTCTCATCATGGCATCGACGGAAGGCGGGATGGACATCGAAGAGGTCGCTGAAGAAACTCCAGAATTATTGCACAAGGTCAACGTTGACCCTAATGCAGGCCTGATGGGTTACCAAGTTCGTGATCTTGGTCTTGCACTCGGACTCTCCGGCGCAGCGCACAAGTCGTTTGCGAAGATGCTTCGTTCGCTGTATGCACTGTTTGTCCAGGAGGACTGTGCGATGGTTGAAATCAACCCCTTGGTCCGAACGGGTGACGATGAGATGGTTGCATTGGATGCCAAGGTCAGTTTTGATGAGAACGCAGAATTCCGTCACAAGAACTGGGACGATCTACGCGACCTCTCCGAAGAAGAAGATATTGAAATCCGGGCAAAGGAAACAGGCCTTTCGTATGTCAAACTCGATGGCAACATCGGCTGTCTGGTGAATGGAGCAGGTCTTGCCATGGCCACCATGGACGTCATCAAGTTGTATGGCGGAGAACCTGCTAACTTCCTTGACGTTGGTGGTGGAGCCAACGAGGAACAAGTGAAGACG
>CALDQY010000061.1 GCA_937911445.1 uncultured Rhodobiaceae bacterium
AATCTCCTGGAGTTACCGACAATCCTGCATTTGGTTCGGTTACCAAGCGGCCCAAATCATTGACATCAGCCATCACCGTTGGCGCACCGGCGTGCATCGCTTCTAACAAGACCGTTGGCAATCCTTCGAATCGAGATGGAATCAAGACGCCTTTGGCTTGTTCAAACAACCATCGCTTTTCAGCATCTTCGACGCGTCCCAACTTTGCAATCGAATCTGGATAGGTCGAGGAAGCAATTCGCTGTTCCAACCATTCATTCAATTCTCCGCTTCCTGCGATGGTAAGACGAGCCTTCGGTTCACCTTGCTTGCAAAGCAAGTCCCATGCGTCCATCAGCACATCGAGTCCTTTCTGTTCACTCAGTCGTCCAACGAAGACGAGTAGAGGGAGATCCTCGGAATTCGCTGGGAGTGAAGCGGGGCGGATTGCATCCTCAGCAACCGGTTCGAACCCATTGGGTAGGACATCGATTGCTTTGCTCACACCCCTGTTCTTGAGATGATTTGCATAATACGGTGTGAGTGCGATACGAGCATTGGATGCTTGAAGCGTTCTTCGGCCCTGAAGCGCCCAACGTATACGTTTCAGAATTTTCCCAGAAAGACTGGTTTTGATGTAATCGTTGTGGAACGTTGTCACTACTGGAATCTTTTTGTTTCGAGCGCGCTTTATCGAACGTCGAATCAACACAGGCAGTGTGTCGTGAAGATGAACAATATCGAAATCCATGTCAAGATTCGTGATTGATACGACGGGATCGATGCCTCCAAGGACGCGCTTGGGCGGCAATCGAATCACTTCCACACCGTCTCGAACGAATTGTTTCTCATTATGTTCTGGAATATCGGCACACCAAACGGTGGCTTTGTGTCCTCGTGCAACCAATTGACGGGCAATGTGCTCGACGTGCTGATTCCCACCTCCAATGTGAGGCCAGTACCAAACATGTACGAGAAGAACACTCAGGGGCGCATCCACGTCCAAGGGTTCCATGATGCGAATGATTCGTCTTTGCTACATTAGCCATTCCCTGTTCTGTCGATACATGGTGGGAAGAATGTGTATGAATCGGAGTTTTCAAGTCGTATCGTGAATTGTTCGCCACCATGCGAACCCTGGTTGCCCTCATCGTGGCTGGGTTGTTTCTCATGCCCGGATGCACATATCTTGAAGAGGACTTTGTGGTTGAAGAACAAATTGTTGTTGACCTTGTTCAAGGATGTACAGATGAAACCGCAGAAAACTACAACGAGAGTGCAGAGGAAGACGATGGCTCTTGCATCTATCCGGAACCAATTTTTGGATGTACAGACCCGGATGCCATGAATTACGATGAGGCGGCAACAGACGACGATGGAAGTTGCGAATTCATGGAGACCATTCCGTGCAATGGAATGGTGATTCTTTGTCATCGGCCGTATGATGAGGTGACGTTCCCAGAAACGCACAATGCATTTTCGACGCATGAGGACAACATCTTCTATCCAGCAAGCAACCATCGTACCGGATTCCAAGCTCAATGGAATGCTGGAATGCGTGCTTTCATGCTTGACACACATTACCTCAACGATGTTGACCAAAGTGCAGCGAACGTTCGATTCTGTCACGGAGATTCAAGCCGTGGGTTTAGTCCATGCACGTATGGAAACGTTGACCCATGGGCTTGGTTGGGCAAACTCGAATCTGAAATGCAATCCGAAG
>CALDQY010000062.1 GCA_937911445.1 uncultured Rhodobiaceae bacterium
ACCGCATCGCTCAATTCGAGAATGACTGGAGCATGGTCAGAGATATCGATGCCACCTTGACGGTCGATTCTGATGGATTCAACAAAGGGAATGAGTGCTTCATTTCCAAGCATGTAGTCAATTCTCCAGCCACGGTCTAGGGCACGAGCCTGACCACGATTTGACCACCACGAGTAGAGTTTCACACCTTCACCTACGTGTTCACGGAACAAATCATGCCATCCATCTCCAAGAAGTTGGGAGAACCATTCACGCTCCTGTGGAAGAAAACCGCTTGATTTTGCATTCCCTTTTGGATTCCAGATATCGTCTTCTGTGTGAGCGATGTTCAAGTCGCCAACAACCAGTACTGGCTTGTCACTTTCCAAATAAGGTTGAAGCCATGAACGCCATTCATCCATCCACTCTTCTTTGAACAATTGACGTTCATCTTTGTTGGAACCACTCGGAAGATAGGTGTTGATACATGTGAGATTTCCATGCTGTGTCACCAAGATACGTCCTTCTGAATCGGAAGGATCCATCTTTCCTTCCATTCCTCTTCGAAGTTCAACCATTTCACAACTTGAGAGAGTTGCAACGCCAGAATATCCTTTCTTTTCAGCAGGATGAAGAATCGCTTGATGTGACTTGGGCCAATCCCATCCCTTCGGAAATTGTTCTACGAGAACTCGAGTTTCTTGGAGCATCCAAATCTCTGCATCAAGGTCTTCGAACCAATTGTCGATACCTTTGCGAATGGCTGCTCGTAGACCGTTAACGTTCCATGTCACGATGCGCATGGTTCACGGATTGCTCCGAGGTTTTTCATTGTTGAAGTGGCATCTTACTGATGTGTTCTGCTGTGATTCGAGATGCTTCAACCGCTCCATCAGAGAGGACATGCTCGCTTTCGATCCAAGCACCGGTCAGCAGTATGCCGTCCTTGCGAGCGAAACCACAGGCGACTCGCTTACCGATTGGAGATATTTTCACATTCTTTTGTTGACGTTCATGGAGGATGTGTGATTTCCATCCCGGAGCTCGTTGATCCATGAACTGATGCAATTCAGCGAGTCGATCTTCACCTTTCCCTTCTCCAAAATGAATTGCGGACAAAAGAGCGCCAGAAGGAGCGATTCCGGGATGAATCTGTTTCATGTCAAAGATAGCCATTGACCGTGCAATATCGAGTATACCGTGACGCTCACCAAGTGGTAATGCATCCAAGGCAACGTCAATCGTAGAGGCAGTCACAAACGAAACGTCTGGTAAATCAGGGATGAGTTTCTTGGCCTGACCGTAGCCGCAAGCGAGGATGATGACATCCGTCTCAACATGTCGTCCATCAGCGAGGTGAACCTTGTGTTTCTCGACCTTGACAACATTCGCTCCTGTTTCGATTGGAATGCCAACTTCATCGAGTGTGACTGCAAGTCGTCCGACCAATCCGGACCATCCTTCTTTCAAGACGAGAAGTTGGCTGTTGAGCAATGCTCTGCTTCGCCCCTCGTCTTTGAGGCCCCAAGAAGCAATGTGTTCGCTGGCCTGAATTGATGGATGTTCGAGGTTGTAGTTTTTGGCCGCCCTTCGGTAAAGTGCTGCATCCATCATTGGTTTACGGGGTTGCATCATACCTTGACCGAGAATTTCGAGGCGGTGTGGGCGCAATGGCAAAACGGACGGTTTGACCTTGCTCACTTTTCGAACCAATTGATGCAATGGGCCTTTCTTCAAGAGGAAATGAGGGCCGTAGCCAATTGGAAAACCATCTCGTAATTCACTTGAAGCACGACCGCCTATGGAGGGTCTTTTCTCAAGCACGACCACATGGTGGCCTCGGACAGAGGCTTCCATGGCTACTGAGAGGCCAGAAAGTCCTGCGCCAACAACGAGAACTCTGGCCATAGATGGCCTAAACGGTCCTCCTCATCAATCCCTACGCGGCAACAGTTTGCTTGAAGTCCTCATAGACCTAGCATATTCCATGGGCGAGCGCGCGATGTTGCCTCACGACCGTGGCCATCTCCTGTGGACTTCCGAAGATGGAGCGAGCCGTATGCTCACGTCCAGCATGGACCGATGGACCACAGCGATTGTGGGAGATGATGGCATTGATGGGCCCGTTATGGGATTCGGCGAAAAGGTCACAGCGCACGTAACATCCAGGGCAGACGGAACCATCGCCGGCGCTGCAGCCGTCGATTACATGTTGCAGATCTGGGCTCCAAGCCTCTCAACATCATGGAAGGCTGGAGATGGTCGACGGGTCAGCGAAGGAGATGTTATCGTTGAGATCAGCGGCGATTCCGAATCAATTCTACGTATGGAACGTTCAATTCTCAATTTGCTTGGACAACTCTCAGGTATTGCCACCAATGCAGCCCACTGGGCGACCATCGCTCCACGGCAAGTAGCTGCTACTCGCAAGACGGTTTGGGGTATGCTCGACAAATGGGCTGTCCATCTTGGAGGCGGGTTGACACACCGACTCAACAAAGACGATGCGACCATGATCAAAGAAAACGATCTTGCAGTATCTGGCGAGGGTGGCATGCAATCAATCGTCCATCTACTGTCAACGATGGACGTCGCAGAGTGTGGGGCCTTCCTCGAATTGGAAGTGACCAATGAGAAAGACGCGATCATCGCTGCATCAACATGGAAACAACGCCAAGAAAGTGAGTCGTTGCCACAACTTGTTCTCATGTTGGACAACTTCG
>CALDQY010000063.1 GCA_937911445.1 uncultured Rhodobiaceae bacterium
ACCCAGCAACGGGCGAAACGATTGCAACAACACCAAAAGCAACCATTGACGATGTCAACCGCTGTGTTGCTGCATCAAAAGCAGCCTTTGCTGACAAGAGTTGGAGTGCAATGGATCCGGCAGAACGTGGCCGAATGCTCAACCGTATGGCAGAAGCCACCTATGCCAATGCAAAGGCGCTTGCAGCCATTGAAAGCAGCAACAATGGTAAGACCTTCCGAGAAGCCCTGTCTGAAATCCGATATGGAGCATGGATCTTCGAATTCTTCGCAGGATTGACGGACAAGATTGAAGGATCAACCATTCCAGTTCCCGGTAACCGTCTCAACTACACACTGCGACAACCTGTTGGTGTTACAGCACACATTGTACCATGGAACTTCCCTCTCCAACTCGCACTTCGCTCGATTGCACCTGCACTTGCAGCAGGATGCACCGTCATCGCCAAGCCGGCATCATGGACACCACTCTCACTCATCGCATGGCTAGAAGCCATGCATGAAGCGGAAGTTGGACTCCCAGAGAACGTTGTTCAGGTCATTACCGGTTCAGGCGGACTCATCGGAGACGCTCTCGCAGGCCACCCAGACATTGGGGGAATCGTCCTCACTGGTGGCGTTCCTACAGGACAGGCTGTCATGGCAAAAGCGAGCGAACAACTCACACCAGTTACACTTGAATTGGGTGGAAAAGGAGCCAACGTTGTCTTCCCTGATGCAAATCTCAAGTATTGTGCCAAAGCCATCTGCTTTGGAATTTTCATGAATGCAGGACAGATGTGTTGGGCTGGTTCTCGACTTATCGTCCATGAGGATATTCATGACGAGTTGGTTAACGCAGTCGTTGAAGAAGTTGGCAAGTGGAAGATTGGGCCTGGAATGAGCGAAGGTGTTCGAATCGGAAGTCTCGTTCACACCGATCACCGTGCGGATATCCTCCGCATGCTCGAAGAAGGACTCAAGCAGGGTGGAACCGTTGTCACCGGCGGAGCAGCCGTTGAAGGCGAGGGAGCCTTCATGCAACCAACCATCGTCACTGATGTTGCTTCAAGCAACCTTTTGTTCCAAGAGGAATTGTTCGGACCCGTTCTTACAGTCACAAAGTTCTCAGAGGAAGCAGAAGCACTTGCTCTCGCCAATGACACCCCGTTTGGTCTGCTCAACGGTATCTGGACCAACGACCTTAGTCGAGCACATCGCCTTGCACGAGATGTTCAATCTGGAATGGTCTCCATTAACGAGTTCCCAATTACGTTCCCACAAACTGCCTTCACTGGCTGGAAGCAATCAGGTATTGGTATCGAACAAAGCCAAGACGCACTTCGCTTCTACACTCGAGTCAAGAACGTCAACGTCAAACTTTGAGGTGAACACATGACGGTTCAAATCGAAAACCGTGACAATGGAATCCAAATCGTTCGATTAACGGGTGCTTCTGCAAGCAAATCGTTCTCGAGAGAATCACTCCCAATCATCGCTGATGCCATCGA
>CALDQY010000064.1 GCA_937911445.1 uncultured Rhodobiaceae bacterium
CACTCAATCCTTCCAACCATCGGCCATTCAAACCCTTTTCGTTGAATTCTACTCGAATGCAATTTCTGTGATGACAGGTTCATGGACGACAATGCGCAACGTCAGCGTCCAGTCATTACCTGGGTCTGGGTCAGGTAGAATATCGATGTTCGAATCTGGATTTGTTTGCAAGGCTCGGACAAACAATGCCCACGGGCTTTGGCCGAAGTTTTGTCCTGGTCGATCAAGAAGCATTTGCATGACCATTTCTTCCGAGTCGGCTTCAATAACCTCGTCGAGACCTCGAGAATTCAAATCATTCGCTGTGATCGTTGCCTTAGCGTTTTCAGACTGGGTGATGTTGCCGCCCTCGGTTTCAGCTTCTTCCTTGAATCCGTCGCCTGGAATAGAAATGATGAGCGAGAAGTTGTCGTACGGTTGGATTACATCGTTTTCAAGCTCAAGAACGGCTTCAAACGAAAGAATACGTCCTTGTTGGCCTGGAAGGATTTCTTCCGTCCATTCCTCTCCTTCGTCCAAGTAGTCAGACCAAGATTGTTGGATGGTTTTCTCTTTCCATTCGATGTTAAATTGACGCGCACTCACATTGACTTCGAAGACTTCTGTAACGACGCCTCCTTGGCCATCATCGATGGTCAGGGAGCCGACATATACGCCGCTTGTATTGGTTGGAAGAAGGGCCTGTGGTTCCGTTGAGTCAACATCGTTTCGGCCATCTCCGTCCCCGTTTGAATCAACGCCCCAATCCAAATCCCAGCTGAAAGCAAGTTCAGCAGACTCTGGATCGGTTGACCCCGATGCATCGAGGAGAACAGCATCACCGGCTCGTGGATTCTCGGGGAATGTCAAATCAATTGTTGGTACACCGTTGACGATGACGATTGTGATGGCTTCATCAATCCCTCCTTGGTCGTTTTCGACCTCAAGTGATACCGTGTATGCTCCGAACACATCGTAGATGTGAGAAGTAAATCCGGTGACGGTTTCGGATTTTTCACCATCTCCGAAATCCCATCGGTAGGACGTGATGATGCCTTCGATTGCATCGGAATCTCGAGCATCAAAGGTGACCATTTCTCCTTCTTGAATC
>CALDQY010000065.1 GCA_937911445.1 uncultured Rhodobiaceae bacterium
AATTAGAAACACTCCTTGAAGCCACGTTGTTTGGTTCTGGTAAGTCGCTTTCGATCAGAGAACTATCGGAATCACTTGGTTATGAGGAAGAAGAAATTTCTGAGGCTCTCGCCACGCTCCAAGGAACGATAAAACGACGTCGAGGTGGTGCTTTGAGAATCGTTGAAATCGGTGGTAAGTGGGCCATGGAGGTGCGTCCAAATGTTGCGGATCACTTGCCAAAAGAAACCAAGACGGAGATGCCAAAGAAACTGCTCAAGGCTGCAGCATTGATCGCTTATCACCAACCGATGCCTCAATCACGTCTTGTCGAACTCCTTGGTCAGAAAGCCTACGATTACGTACGTGAACTCTCCCAGTATGGGATGATTATGCGAAGGAGAGATGGAAATACACGACGGTTGACGACAACGAGACGCTTCTCGGAAGCATTTGGCTGTCCACATACGGATCTGCGAAAAGTACGGAAATGGTTCAGAGAACAGGTCTCTGAAGCAGGATTGTTCGATGGGATGGACTCAGAGGCATTGAAAGATGTTGGCGAAGATGGCCTTATTCAGGCAACATTGCCACTCGAAGAAGAGTGATTAATCTCTCAACGCTTTCAGGATTTCAGCAACTCTAGTTTGCGTTTTCGGCCCTTCTTCAGCAATCAATTGTTGAGCAACTTTTTCGATTTCTTCGCCGACTGCACCCGCACTGACGGCCATATTCTTCGCATGAAGGCGCATGTGGCCTTTTTGGATTCCACTCGTCGCTAGGGCTCGCAATGCTCCAAGATTCTGGGCAAGACCTGCTGCAGCCATCACTGATGCCAATTCCTGAGCAGATTCTACTCCGAGAATCTCGAGATTGGCTCGTGCAACTGGGTGGACCTTTGATGCACCGCCTACGATTCCAACAGCCATAGGCGTCTCGATTGTTCCGACGAGATTGCCTTCTGAATCCTTGTCCCAGTGCGTCATTGATCCGTATCGTCCTTGATGGTAAGCAACGTATGCGTGACATCCTGCTTCTACTGCTCGCCAATCCTGGCCACAAGCAACGGCAACAGCGGAGATTCCATTCATGACGCCCTTGTTGTGTGTTGCAGCTCTGTAAGGGTCCGCCATAGCGAAGTGATGCGCTTCAAGAATGCCATCGATGATGTTCTTCCCATCATCTGCATCGCCAGTATTGCTCATCTCTTTTGGGGTAAAGGTTGCTGTAACCCGTGCAAGTCGTTGAGTGGCCAGGTTCGAGAGAATTCGCAAGAGCGAGCGACCAGATGTCATTTTTTCCAATTCTGGTGCAAGTAGCTCAGCCATTGTGTTTACCGCATTGGCGCCCATTGCATCGCGGCAATCGACGTGGATATGCACGATGAGCATTGGTCCAGATAACGTTTCAAGTGAGCGAGTTGTTATGTTCTTACATCCTCCTCCCAGACGAATCATGGTTGATGGTAGGCTGTTTGCAAGTTCCATCAGTTGGATTTTGTTCTCATCGATTTGCTGAATGGCTGCATCATGATCTTCGACATCGAGGAGTTGGATTTGAGCAATCATCATTGGAGCATCGTTGTTTGAACTGAATCCTCCCTTTGCATGGCAACGCTTCGCCATGTTGGATGCAGCAGCAACAACACTTGATTCTTCAAGGCAAAATGGGACGACGTAGTGCTTTTCATCAATGATGAAGTTGGTTGCAACACCAACAGGAAGCGACATCGTCCCTATCACATTCTCAATCATGCGATCTGCTGAAGCATCATCTAATTCTCCATTTGCAGCCAGAGCAGCGACGTGCTCATCATTGAGATCGGCAAGATCTGCAACCATTCGTCGACGTTGCTCAACATCAAGTTTGTAGAAGCCTTTGAGGCGGCTGTTGTCTACTGGCATGGTGTCCACTCAAATAGACCCAAGGGTATGGGACGCATGAACCAATCGGAAGTTATTAACGGGTTTAACGCTTAATTTAACGCGTTAAAATTACGTTAATATGGCGTTAATTCACGGTTCAAAATCCGCTTGGTAATTTGATTAACGTCTCATAACACGTTGCAATGTCCTTGCACGTCTGTGAAATATCATATACTTGGTCAAAGTTGCTCGGGCATGCATGGTAATACGGTCGATTTTGGTTTTCCTTCACTGAGTGAGGATCCATTTTCCTCCAGTCCATTGGAGAAGGATGAATTCGATTTGTTGGTTGGTCGCCATGCGTTGTTCGATGAACTTGAACGGAAAATTACCTTCAAATCAGCGAACCGTATCCTTCTGGTAGGAGAATTCGGTTCTGGAAAAACATCGTTCATGCAATGCTTGAGTTCAAGAACGAACCTTCATCTAAAGATCGACCGGATTGCATTCTCTGAGCCCGGCGTTGAGTTGCTGAAGGATATGTACGCCCAACTCATCGATGGTTCGCCGCCACATGATTACTCAAAATTGAATCGTGAATTGCGTCGCATGCTTCACGATTCGCGTCAAATGCTCCCTCTCATCACCATCGATGCAGATATGGCGGATTTTTCCTCACTCGAAGCATGCTTACGCTCCTCGCTTCACTTTTTTGAGAGTCTCCCTGCGTTGATCATTATCGCCATCAATCCTCAACAACAATCCCTTATTTCTGAACAATTGCTTCAGCGTTTCGAATTACGAACAATGCCTGAATTGGGGCATGATGGCATCAAAGCCATGGTCGAGAGGCGAATTGCAAAAGTGGCTGCGCAACCTTATCAAATGTCATCGGAGGATGCAAACCGACTCCTCCAATTGAGTCAGAGCGGCCACCCAGGTGCTTTGATTCGTGTTCTTCGGAACGTTGTTACAGGATCGCACAATGCAACGAGCAGTCGTTTGTCTCAGCCTACGTATGAACCTCCAGTGGTCGAATCGACCGAAGAAGTCGCTCCTGAGCCTGAAATCGTTGAGGACCTTCCATCTTCAATGGATGCAGATGAGCCATTGGATGATGAATCCGTGGAAGAAGAATGGGAACAAACACCAGGGATGACAGAAGCAAGCGGCTTCGATCTTGATTTCCAGATTCTTGATGAACCCATTGAACTACCTAAGGAAGAGCCAGAAGATGACCCAGTCGAGCACTCGGAGGTACAAGATGAGGATTTAGATGATTCCTATGTCACAGAACGTAGCCTTCCCTTTGCAGGTGCTTTTGGAGGATTACGCAACCGAAATATCATCGCAATTGAAGACAAAAGCCCCGCCCCTGAAGGCCAGTTCAGAGAAACGGACGAAGGAACTGCGTTTTGGTCTGCGGAAGAATTCCCATCTGTGTCCGAACAAGATGAAGTCGAAGAAGTTGAGGCGATTGAATCTGAAGAATTCCATACATTCTACGACGAACCATTGGATCCCCCCTACTCGGAGGAAGTTGACCTTTCCCAACCAAGTCAAGCCGACATGAATGCCATCGAAACCTTCACTCGACTGTTGACTCAAGTCTTGCAGCCTTCTGGAACAGGTTTGCGTGGAGATCAACAACTTGTCGAGCAACTCCGTGCGTTATCGAGGCCACGCTTGACTCAGAAGGAGGAGCACGTTCTCAGTATTGCAGTTCTTAGTTCTCTCACAGCATCTGAATCAATTGTTGTCGCCGAGGCTAAAGGTAGGACGATTTCTCCATCTGACCCTGCATTGCTTGAACGCCTTTCCATCAAACGTGCCCGTCTTTCCCAAATCTGCAATCGTCTCCACAAGGCCGGAATCTTGCATGCTCGAATGGTTGGGCGTTCGCGGATGTTTGGCTTGACAAGGAGTGCTTTAGCACAATTGATTGCTTGGGGTATTGTCGGAGGTGATGAATAATGACATGGGCGGTAAGTTGGTCTTGGCAAGCACCATCAAGAGTGAGTGCGATTGAATCTGTTAATGGACATCTCTGTGCAGCTTACGGGCTTGAATTGGTTCTGTTCGATGAATCCAATAAGATCCAATGGGAACGAAGTATGCCGTTCAAAGTACATGCTATTTGCAATGCTGATGGTAGGATTGGTGTGTTGGCTGCTCACGCGTTCTATCTTCTCAACACGGTCGATGGTTCAATGGTTCATGAGGGTCGTTCGTGTCCTGGGGGCTTCCTTCAACTTCTCAACCGTCCTGGTGGAGGTTGGGTCATATCTGGACGAGATGGTAACCTACACTTGTTTGATGCAAACGGTGTTGGCATACGACGTATTCACTCTGGTGTTGTTCGGCGGCTTATAGGATGGCTTGACCGTGAACATCTGCTCTGGCAAGATGCAAGTGGAGTCGTGTATTGTGGTCAAATCGCTCAGCAAGACAAACGTCGAGTTGTTGATACGACTGTATGGAGTTGGGTTTCTCCTCTGAACGAAGGCCATATGCTTCTCCAATCCGCTGATGGACAGTTATGGGACGGAATCCCACATCCGTACGGTTGGGATGCGATTGAGCGCATCGAGATTGAATCGCTTGAGCCACTCGTTGCAACGCGTGCTGGTGATGGATGGTGGGTGCTTGGTATCGAAGGACATCTCGATCAAATGAGCTCAGAAACAGGAGAAACAAGAATCGGAGAGGGCATGAATCTAGGTGACATGTTGATCAATCTGGGACGTGATTCGATGGTGACATGTCGTCGAGATGGTTTGGTTCGACGTTGGGTAGCGCCTCATCTTGCAGAGGAACAACGACGCCATCGAAAAAAGGAAGCAGCAGATGCGAAACTCGCTCGTTCATGGGAAGAACGTCGACAATTGTTCCAGAGAGCGCTCACTGCGGAAGATGAGGGGCGTTTGTCCCGCGCCATCGAACTCTACGAAGCATTGGGAAGAAAAGAGGACGTGCAGCGGCTTCTGAAACGCCAAAAGGGTGGTGACTCAGCTGAATCCTGATCAAACCCTCACGGTAGAACGCGTGAAACATTACCTTTCAATTACCGAGAAAGCCCGCGCCAAAGCGACTCCTCTGGCATCAACACCTGACGAAGAAACGATGCTCAAAACCTTGCTTTCGATGGCGGACGACTATGCGAATGATGCACAGTATTTCCTAGATCAAGGCGATCTTATTCGTGCATTCGGCGCAATCAATTACGCTCATGCTTGGATTGATGCAGGCGTGAAACTCCGTCTGCTTGACGGACATGGAGATGATGTCTTATTCACGCTGCCGTGAACTCGCCACTGTGTTGTGGCTCGACTTTCAAAACCAGGTCACTGATCAGTTCTACATCATTTAGGATTTCTTTTGCTCGCTTTCTTGCTTTATTGACAAAGGGCTGAATCGATTGTTCGAGGTTGTTGCGAAGACGATAGATGTGAGCTGGGCGGCCACGAGATGCTTCGGTTCGAGGAGAAAAATGAACAAGATTCATTTCACGTAGCTCCGCAATGGCCATGCTCACATCAGGTTGTCGAATGTTGCACCGGCACTGAAGATCCTTCGAGGTTGAAGCACCGTGGTGATGAAGGCAGAGTAGGACACTCGCAGTATTCTCGTTTGCACCAAGTTGGATGAGTTTGTTTCGAAGAGAGCGTTGTTCATTGCTTATGTGGGTACTCATGCCGACTGTCATAGTTCTGTTACAAAAGTCACGATATATAATAAGTCCACCGACGTTTTATTGAGAATATACAATTTAATTTAATAATCTTTCAAGGAGCGATGAATATTTCTAACATGAATTCTCTATAGACCATTAACTAACCTGATGTTTTTTCCCCTGACCACTTCAAGAATCCCAATTCCATTTTCGAGTGCCCTTCGCTTGAGATTTGCATCAACTGTGAGAAGAGGGATGCCTCGTTCATCAGCCACTTCAAGGAGTGCATCATCCGTGTGCATTGTTGGATGATCAACAAATGTAGACCGCTGCATCAAGAGGTCAAGCATCAGTTTTTTTCCACGTGGACGATTTGCTTCAATCTCTTCGAGCTCTTGTTGAACCAAGCCGATGAGGATGAAATGAGGTGGTCCTACGAGATTCGATAGTGCTACGTCAATGTTGAACGATCCATCAATGAGTGCGACCCACCCACATGCATCGATGAGCACGTCGCCCATGCATTCACCTCATTGAATGGTTCCGTGACCGATGAGGCGCCATCTCGCACCAACACGGCGTGAGAGCGATACTCGTTGTCCTTTGTCTGCGCAAATTGGGAGACGCAAGTGCAGCTTGGCATTGTTCTTCTCGACACCCTTGACGATACCGACCGATGTGGATGTCGCAACATTGACCATCAACATCTCGTTGTTGCGCAGTGGATGAATGGTTTCAGGTTCCTCTCCATCGCCAGCGACCATGTTCTTCATCAGATTGACCTGAATTGAACACTCTGTTCTAACTTCAGGAAGTTCTCCTTTCTTCGCCAGAACTTGGCCAGAGAGATTGTCTGCAGTTGTAATCGATGGGTCAAGGAGTGTTCCGAATCCACATAGCCCTCCAGCAGTCATTTGATCTCGCTTACCTCCACCACCTTGCATGCTAGTAATGGTCGTTTCAATGGGCTCCCAGTGAGATTTGTTTCCGTTCTCAATCTTGCGTCCAGGCCCAATGATAATCTCATCACCTTCTCGGAAGGTTCCCTCAACAATCGAGCCTCCGATGACTCCACCTGTCAACTTCGTAGGGCGTGTACCGGGACGATTGACGTCAAACGAGCGTGCAATATGCATGACTGCCCGCTCATCAGTATCACGGTTTGGTGTAGGAATGGTCATCTCGATTGCTTCGATCAGAATGTCGAGGTTGACATCGTGGTGGGCCGAAACTGGAATAACAGGTGCTTCTTCAGCGATTGTACCTTTGAGGAAGCTCTTGATTTCGTTGTACGATTCCATTGCACGTTCTCTTGAGACCAAATCGATCTTGTTCTGAACGATGACGATATTCTTGATCCCAGCGATTTCGAGAGCCATCAAGTGTTCTCGGGTTTGAGGTTGAGGACATGTTTCGTTTGCAGCGACCATCAGCATGGCACCATCCATGATGGATGCACCAGTGATCATTATCGCCATCAACGTCTCGTGACCTGGGGCATCGACGAAGGAAACAACGCGTTGTAGTTCAGAATCGACATCTTTCCCACCTTCGGGGTGACGTCCTGTAGCGTAATACTGGCCGGAATCCGTCTTGTAGAATGCAGTGTCGGCATACCCGAGCTTGATCGAGATGCCACGACGACGTTCTTCGGAATGGGTGTCCGTCCAAACGCCGGAGAGCGCCTGAGTAAGCGTTGTCTTTCCATGGTCAACGTGACCGACAAGGCCAATGTTGACTTCAGGTTGGGATGGAAGGGTTCGTGCCATACTTCCCTTCCTCCTTGTTCACCGATTCAACCCTCTCGGGTTTCACTCCGCTGCAGCTTCTTCCTCACCGAGCAACTTGTCGAGGCCAATGTTTCCAGCATCGACAACTTTGAGATTGATTTGACGTGTGTCTTGTGTGATGGTGTTTCCACGGAAGACACGTCGCTTTCGCATACCTTCTGGCTTGTATCGGAATCGCTTCTTTTCACCCTTCTTGGTCTTGGAGACAAGACTGTGTCCCTTGAAACCAGTCGAAGCGGTGACAAGAATGGCTTGACGAGAACCACCTTCGAGATCACGGCGCATTGGTGTTCCAGTCTTGTCAGAACCACCAGTGATTTCGAGTTTGTATCCAGTGAGCGTGGATTCGCCTTCGCCAACGAAGATTCCATCGATGACGTCGCCAATCTTCTTACCCAACAATTGAGCATGATTGTTTCCAGCAATTACGGTCTTGTACGACGGAGAATAGGTCTTCTCCTTACCGTTCTTGGTGGTACGGGTCAACTTCGTTGTGGTATCGTTGACCACTGCAACAAATGAATTTCCATCAGCCATGATGCATTCCTCTAGCAACCTAGCGACAAACGACCCCTATTTAGCCTCACCGCATGCTATTTGTTCATCAGCGTTTCAGTTTCCTTGCGACACGACCTTCGATTCGAGCAGCAACATCCACTGGTAGAGCATGTGGCATGGAGATATGCGTTGTCCGTCCGCGTCCTTCACCGACTGTATCGACACGGGTGGCAATGATGTTCAAACCCTCGATGTGTTTGAGGAATTTCCAGACGGTCGTATGGCTGCGTGGCTTGACTTCGTACTCCTCACAAACCACTGCATAAATCGATTCAACGTCTTTGCTGGTCATGAATTCAGCCTTCCGCAAACGTCGGCAAATACCAAGGAGGACCAGCATCGAGTGGCCCGACAACTCGTCGAGAACATCTTCGGGCATGACCTGAGGGACATCGCGTGCTTTGGTCTGAACATGCTCAGGAAGGATACTCTTTTGCCCATCGGATTCAGCGTGTTCAACGGCAGCACCAAGCAGTTCAATCACCTGTCGAGCGTCACCAGATGGGGCTGCAGACGTAGCAATCAGTTTGAGCAGTTCTTCATCCCACGATTTGGGATTGAGTGCAGCTTCAGCACGTTGCCGTACAATTGCTAGTAGTCCTTTCATGTCGTAAGGTGGTATCGGCAGGTGGTTGGTGTGGCCAAATCTGGAGATAACCGCGTTCTCAAGAACATCGAGAACCTGCTCCTGACTGATTAGAATGAGCGATAGCGTACCACTCCCGTCTTGATCTTCGTCAATACGGAGCAATTGGTAGATGAGATCGTTTCCAGACTTTCGTAGCAAGTGGTCCACTTCGTCCAAAACGATGATCAAGTGACGTCCATTGTTCCTCAACAATTTTCTCAAACTGCTCAACAATTCACCCATTGAAAGCCCACGGTCTGGGTGACCGGGGTCGAGGGACTGAACGATACGCTGTGCAACTCGAACGTTTGTTGTTGCATTTCGGCAATTAATGTGGACGCTTCGAAGCGGCCGCTTATTTCGCAGATGATGTTCAATATCTCTGCAAAATGTTCGTGCAAGAAGCGTCTTTCCACTTCCAACAGGACCTGTAATAACGACGTTCGCACTACCGTTTGGATGAGCGATGGAATGGAATTTTCCTGCCAGAGTTTGTTGGATACTCTCTCGACCAACCATCGCCTCTGGGATGTAATCAAAATCCAAAGGGTCAGGGTTCAGGAGGATGAATCCTGAACCGATTCGGTCGAGATAGTCGCTCATGCTGATTGCGTCTTGATGCCAACCGTTCTTGAACACTCGCTCTTTTCCAAACGAAAATCGAGCGTTGTTCAAGGGATTTCATCGAATTGATATCCGAGTTCCCATTTCTTCTCGCCCAGTGCAACTTCAAGCTCGAACGGTGTGATCAATGGTTTAGCGTACTTGACAGCATCATCGATAGCGATCCGGGGACATGCTGTGTTGACAAAAGCATCAACTGGATAGAAATCAATCAATTCAGGGCCAACATGTTCGAGAGCCAGAAGGTATCCTTTCTTCCCATGCTTTTCCAACAAGCGCTTCATTCGAAGGGCAAGTGTTCGCCGCATTTGTCCCGGTTTTTCTCCAATAAGAATTCCAAACTTTTCTGCATCCATCGAGGACATAATCAATCCAAAGCGCTGACGAAGAATTCGTTCAATTCGTTCGAACGACATCTCGATGGCATCGCCAGAATACGGGTCAAGCATCGCAAGTGGCTTTCCTGTGTGGAGGACCAACCCAATCGGGTGGAAATCGCCGCTTCCGAGGAAGAGATAATGTCCGATGGTGTCATCATCACCAGAATAATTGCAACCCAAAACTTGTCCTGGGAAGGTGAGTCGTGCGCCTCCCATTGGAATCGTCACGTCAAATCCGGCTTGTTCCAAGCGATCGTGGAATTCTGGTAACAAATGTAAGTGTTGTATGCTCCCAACCAAGCCGAGTTTGGTGTCTTTCAGAGGTGTCATACGTCCGACTGCATCCATGAAGCGTTCTTGCGCTTCTTCCTCGCTCAATTCGCCCGTTGATTGCTCAGCCATTCGCTTCTTGGCGATGTCCAAATGGGCGTTGAGCATGGGAATAACAGGGGCAAGTTCAGGATCTCCGTCGTAGGTGACATCGATGAATTGTGTCGGCATTCCCGAATCGATATTCATTTGCGAATGGCCCATATGAGCAACAAGTTCCACACCCATCATTTTCATTTTATCATGGACCAAATCACACGCTCCATAGCATGGATCAGCAGCGAGAACAACCTTTGCTCCAGAACCAGATTCAATCTCGTCCATCATTTCCAGCGCTTGCATCTTCAAACCTTCAGGGACTTGAAGTGCGACAAGTCGGTTGTCGTTTTTCTGTATACGCTCGATGAGTTCTTCCAGTTGGAAATCGTGTCTATCCAAATCCATCAAATCACCTCATCGAGAAGGACGACTTTACCGTCTACCATTTCGAGTCGAACAATGGATGAAATTTCAATGTGCGGATATTTTTCTTGCAGTTGAGCCAATCCAGGCCCCTTTTCGACGACTACAATGATTGCCTCGATGACCGCACCAAGCGATTCAACACCTCGGATGATGGCATCGAGGGTACCACCCGTCGACAACACATCGTCGACGATGAGGAGTCGTTCACCTTCTTTGATGTCGTTGAGAAACATTTCGCCTTTGGAGTACCCCGTTGATTGATCGACGACCAGTTCTCCTTCAAGCCCATAAGAACGTTTTCGAACAACAACCTGAGGCCGGTTGTTTCTCATCGAGAGCGGGCTTGTCAGTGGAAGTCCCATCGCTTCAATACCCAAAACGAGGTCGATTGAATCCCAGTTTACAACGTTTTCAATCAATTCAACAACTGCGGTAAGGACCGTCGGTTCGAGACGAGGTACCCCGTCGGTCAAGGGGTGAATGAAATACGGGTAGTCACCTTTCCAGATGATGGGTGCAGCGAGAAGTGATTCCTTCAATCGATGCAATGGATTCGACATGGTTCCACTTCGTCGCATCAAAGTTCGGAGAGATACTCGACGTATTCATCAGGTTCGAGCAGATTCTCCATATCGAACTGGAACGGTTGCAGAACCAGAATCCAGCCGAGATCGTATGCAGACTCGTTGACGAGATCTGGGTTGATTTCGACTTCTCCGTTCACTTCGGTGATGGTGCCTGAGAACGGTGCAGTGAAAGCGATTTTCTCGTCTCCAGTCCAAAGGGAGAACATGTCTTGGCCTTCATCGACCATGGTCTCAGCTTGGGGGAGGATGACGCGGAGAACTTCTCCAATCTCAACGCCCATGAATTCGCTGATACCGACCATGATTTTTTCATCGTCCTTCTCTTGATACCAGAGATGGTCGATTGAGTACTTTCTGTTGTGTGCGATGTTAAATTCGACGACTTCTTCTTCCAAGCCATTTCACCTGTACGCGGCTCAAACAACTCCTATATGAACCATCGCTAGATTCGTGGTGATGTGGCCATAGCACATCCATTAAGTGAGGACACCTTTTAGGATAATATGGTGGGAGTTTGGACTTCAAAACAACCGACGAACAAGACATGATTCGAGAGATGGTACGCGATTTTGCAGAAACGGTCCTTGCTCCAACCGTTGAGCACCGTGACCAGACGCAAACGCCGCCATCAGAGGAATGGCAGCAATTCCTCGAACTGGGCTTGCAAGGAGTCACAATCCCCGAAAAATACGGCGGAATGCCAGTTGACGACATCTCTGAGTCGATCATCGTCGAGGAACTTGCCCGAGTCGACCCATCCTTCTCAGTTATGTATTGCGTTCACGTTGGATTGTGTGCAAAAACCATTGCACTCCACGGGGACGATTATCAGAAGGAAACATACCTTTCCCGGCTCGCAGAAGGCGAAGTAGGCGCATACTCACTTTCAGAAGCAGGTGCAGGAACGGATGCTGCAGCAATGACTTGCAAAGCAAAACTTTCTGACGATGGGACACACTATATCCTCAACGGTGAGAAGATGTGGGTCACAAACGGTGCTCAAGCCAAAATCATCGTACTTTTCGCAAAAGACATCGATCATCCAGACTACGGTGTCAAGAGGCACGGTGGTACAACTGCGTTCATCGTTGATTCCTCTTTTGAAGGCTTCTCTGTCGGCAAAAAGGAAGACAAACTTGGCATTCGCTCATCCGACACATGCACACTTGTTCTCAAGGACTGCAAGGTTCCTGTTGAAAACATCATCAAGGGAGCCGGAAATGGCTTCCCGATCGCTATGAATGCCCTTGATAATTCTCGCATCGGTATTGCAGCACAGGCACTTGGTATCGCTCAGGGAGCCTACGAAGCATCGCTCAAGTATGCGCACGAGCGTGAAGCGTTTGGAAAACCGATTGCGCATCATCAGATGATCATGGGTTATCTCGCCGACATGGCGACTCGAATTGATGCAGCACGGCTCCTCGTCTACCAAGCATCATGGGCAAAACAACAGCATTACGAACACGATGGGCCACGTCACACAAAGGAAGCGAGCATGGCCAAACTCTACGCAGGAGACACAGCCATGTGGGTCTCAGAGCGTGCAATTCAGGTCCACGGTGGATACGGCTACACCAAAGAATTCCCCGTTGAGCGATTCTTCCGAGATGCGAAAATCACGCAGATCTATGAAGGAACTCAAGAGGTACAACGAATCGTTGTTGCCCGAAGCCTTCTATGAGTAATCGAAGTCAGTTGCTGTGAAAACGGCTCGCTTTCGTCCAACGTTCCAGTTGATGATTTGTGCGACGACCTCCAGAGAGTGATTTGATTGGAACGCTTGAACCTCCTCGTTAGCCTCGGAAGGTAGTTGCAATTCGACTTCAATGTCCCTATTCTCTGAGAGCGTTCCGATAACCGTCATTCCATTTTTCATTGGTCCTTGACCCATCAGTGTCTTCTCGACCGATGAGACATGAATCTGGCACGATTGTTTTGGTGATTGAGAAATCGCTTCACGGCGTTCACTGCTTAGTTTCATATCTTGCAACAATTCGATGAATCGAGCATGTCCGACGGGGCTTCCATCTTCCTCAAGGAGAATTGGTTCTGGCTTTGCTTTTGCAGCCTCTTCCTCTCTGCGTGCTTTTTCCTCTGCCTCTCGTTCAGCAGCCTCTTTCGCTTGTTGTTCTTCCAACAATCGTTGTTTTTCAGCCTCCTGCTGACGAATGAGCTCCTCGGCTTGCCTACGAGCCTCTTCCTCTATTTCTTTATCCAGCTCTTCGAATTCGTCAGGTTCTGGTTCAGGCTCGGGTTCTGGTTGTTCAATACCACTTGGAAGACCAATTGTCTCAAAATAGGTGTGAAGATCCGCAACGGTCACGTTTCCGTCCTTATCCATGTCGAGGACGGACATGAGCCCATTGATGACCCAGCCAGGAGGCTTTGTACCAGTGGTTCGTTGAAGTGCATCTGAGAGTTCTGTTGGCTGAATAACTGCATCCATGTTTGAATCGATCATCTGAATGATTTCTGTTCCAGTCAATCCTGAGCCGAGAAGCCAACTTGTAAATTGAGTATTCAATTGACCGATCATTGGGTTGGTTGTGACCATTTCCTTGATATGCTTCTCCATTCTTGCTTGAAGGACTTGTTTAACAGCCATGGTTTCACGTCCAGTAGACACTTGCGTGTGGTTGGACTATCAGGTTAGGGGAATTGAAGTTTTGGCCAACGCGATGTATCGTCGGACTGCCATGATAATGTGCAAAGGAGTGTATCGATTTCTTCGATTGTTACCAGATTCCGTGCAACTTGCTCATAGAAAAGCCACGACTTCAATGCTCCAAGTTTCGGTCCTTGTGGAATGTTTGTTTGCTGCATTATGTGTGCACCTGAAGCCAAAGGTTCAACGTTTACGTCAATGTTGAGTTGCAGGTATCGATCCAATCTTCGTTGAACATCCTCTTCAGAATAACCGAGGGAGGTATCGTTTCGAGCAAACATCTTTTCGATGCAGAGGTGTTGCTCGCCCCAAGTTCCCATGACAACGGCAAACACCCGCATCATGGACTCCGTATCCTCAGGTAGGTGGCCTAATTTTGCATGGCGAAACAGAAGGCGTTTCTTCTCATGGCCACTCAGTCGAAGGCTCGTTGCGAGTCGTTCACACTCCTTGGAGGAGAAGTCTCTGAGCAATACGACCAATCGGTCGATGACATCACTTCCTCCAAGTTCATTGAGGAGATTGATTCGCATATCGTCCTGCTCCCAATCCAAATCAAGGATTTGTTTCAGAATTCCATCATCTGCCATTCGTTGAACGATTTCCGAGGCATGTCGTCCCAATAAAATACGTTTGAATTCGGACCAAATACGCTCACTAGCGATTCGTCCGAGCATGGGTTTTGTTGCTCGCAATGCATCTGCAAGCTGCCGTTCTGGCCACCAAATGCCTGCTGCGCCTTGGTCCATGAATCTGTAGGAACGCATGATACGTAGCGCATCTTCGGACAATCGCTTCGTGGCATCTCCGACCGAGCGAATACGTCCGTATTGCAAATCCCCTTGTCCGTCGAATGGGTCGTAGAACACCTGATTCACTGGGTCTACAGCGAGGGAGTTCATGGTCAAATCTCGACGCGAGAGATCGACGAGTAATGAATCACCCCACTGAACTTCGTCTGGCCTCCGTCCATCGTTGTAACCGAATTCTGTTCGTAGGGTTGTGACTTCGTAGGAATCACCATTGTTTCGAAATGTAATCGTTCCGTAACGTTCACCTGTTGGAATTGTATCATGATAGGCCTTCATTTCATCGGGAGTCAATGTTGTTGCGAGATCGAATTCAACGATGTTTGTTCCCAACAATGCGTTCCGAACCGCACCACCAACAATCCATACATTGGCGTTGTTTTCACGAAACCATTCGATGACTTCGACCAGTGATTGCGGAAGTTGTTGAACCATGGCAGACAGTGAGGGAAGGAGAGGCAATCCTTCCATTCCGCGTGCAGGTTCCATGCCGGACATCCAACCCTGCGTGTTCATACAAGACAAAGCATTATCCTGTGGATTCATTTGGTCAGAGCATGTCTTGGGCAGAGGAAGATGTACGCCTAGTACCTGTTGAATGGCTCAAAGCCCACGAGGAAATCAAACCCAAGAACATGGAGAAACTCCTCGAAATGACCCTACGTTGGGATGGCTTCACGAAGCCTCTGATTGCTGACAAGGCCACTGGGACAATCCTGGATGGACACCATCGATACGCAGTTGCACAACGACTTGAACTTGCCAGAATTCCAGTAGTCTGCATTGATTACTTGGAAGATGATTCTGTTCAACTCGAATTGTGGCCTGCCTCTGATTTGGAATCCATCACGAAACAGGAGGTCATCGACATGGCGCTTTCTTCAAACCTTTATCCTCCAAAAACGACACGTCATCGCATATCCGACCATCTGCCCCCGATTCATGTATCGCTCGAGCGGCTGTCGTTGCTTACGCCGAGTCAACCTGACGCGAACGAATTGTAGATTTCCACAAACGATTTCCTTTGCTCGTTGTCACGGTCGGGTAGTTTGGCTCTAAAGCAACATCCAGCACTGCATCATGCATAACGGAATTTCGTGCAAACATGACCCGGGCTGTTGATCCTACCTTTCCTCTCAGCGTGGATTTCAGTTGTTCAGCATTCGTTACTCGAATGGCATCAACAGCAACAATTTCGTCACCAACTTGCAGGTGTTCTCGAACAGGAGAATGTTGCATATGGCTGGTCACTTTCAGTTTGTTTCCTTGAGAACGGACATGTACTCCGAGCCATCCTTGAGCAAAGTGTTCCCAGACGACAGATTCAGTGCCTTGCTTTCGTTTTGGTTCATCCGATGGTTTGTAGTCCAAGCCAAAAATTGAGAAGGCTCTCGATAAATCGAGATTGCCTGCTTCTTTTGTGATATCATCGAGGAAGCTGCCCAGCCTACGCCCACCGGTCAATGATGTCAGCGCTTTGCGGATGTCATTGTACTGAACACCACGTTTTGATGGGTCCTCAACGTAGATGTTGTGCTTGTCATACAATGCTTTCATCAAGTCACAGACACCGTTTTCTCCCTTCGATCGTTTCCTTAATTCTGCATCGAGAGCAAACATCGTTAATTCACCTTCAAGATAATACGAAATTTGAGTTTCTCTTGAGTAGGCATGACTTCTATAGAGGTGAATCCATGCTTCATGACTCGCTTCACAAAGTGCTTGGCAGGACGATCCACTACGCGTGTGATGTCGCTTGAGTTTCCGCTTCATATCTGCAAAGTAATCCTCAGCACTCCATGCTCCTGAACGTAGACACATGATGTCACCGATCCATGATGTAGCCCCTTCGAACCACCAAAGTAAATCGGTATTAACTTCTCTTTGCAAGTCATAATCCAAGAACAGCTTCGGACGAAGTCGCTTTACGTTCCATTGATGGACGAATTCATGGCTAAACAGACTGACGAGGTCTCGATAATCTTCTACATGACCTGGCTGAAGGGATGTTCTGGGAACCATCGATGTTTGTGAGTTGGTGTGCTCGAGACCACCACGCCCCCCATCGGTGAGGTGGAGAATGGTATGGTACGGTTCATCAAGTGGGCCAAACAACGCATGATGCTCTGCGCTGATGCTCTTGATGTCATGAATAAATCGTTCAAGCATGACTTCATTCGGTTTGTATCCGCCTGCATCCCAATAGTGAAGTGCGTGATTTCGTCCGCCGACGGTAAATCGATGAATCTCATTCGCATTGCATTCTGCAATACCATCAAGCAGTGCATCACGATGTTCAGCAGTAAATGTGTGACGTTGTCCCGAACCGTGGGACGATGTCTGTTGAAACGTGAGTTGAGTTGAAACATTCCAATCGTGAGGGAGCGTGAATTCAACAGTGTGCGTCTTATTCATTCGTTTTGCATTGATTCCAGAGGTCGGGAGGAACCACGTAAACGGAGGCATCATATGCAGGTGTGTGTCATCAAGATGATTTGATCGAACCGTGTTTTCAACACAGAGTAATTTGTAACGAATGCATACCATATCAACCGATGAAACATCCTTGATGATAATGGAATCAACATCCTTCCGTACAACGTTCAGCGGGTTGCCCTTGCCATCTGTTGCTTGCAAATGTGAGACGTGTTGAATGGGTTCGCGCAAAAAGTACGAACCAGGAACCCAGCGTGGAAAGGAGAGTTTTAACGAGGATGCTGTGAACGGGGCCTCAACTTCAATTTCCACATCCAAGCGTTGGTCACTTGCATCGGTGGCATCAACTCGAAAGACGACGTTTGAATGTGTCATAATGAATCCTTAGTCTATGAAGTGTATAGGTTCTGTGCCGCACTCAGGACAAGTTCATCATTCGATTCTGAAATCAATCGTTCAGCGAGTTCTTGCATTTCAGGTTCTTGTTGACGATGCAACAGCCGCTCCAGGAGTCTTGATTTATCGATGCTATCAACCCGATCGTCAAACAACAATTCTGTGCGCAACGCATCGCTTTTTGCATCATTACGACCAACGAGCCAACGAGCCACGATGGAGGTGCAATCTCCATCAATGAGCGTACGAAGTCGTTCATCATCCGCTTCTTCCACAGCATCTTTCAACGATTGAACCAGGAATTTCCGTTGCGAATTGGATTTTGATCTCATGAGATCGACTAAATTTGGCAATCGATTCTGCAAAGCGATAGGGACAGCCAGCTTCCACAATGCGTCATCTTGGTTAATGGCGTTTTGGAGCGCAGTATTCTCCTTCTCGGTCAATTCCATTCCCAGAAGAGAGGCAGCAGCTTGTCTGCGAACATCAGGGTGAGTGTCTTGAAGGGAGACGAGTAGATTCGATGTGTTGGAATTCACCTCAGTCGCATAGGATCGCACGACATGATCTTCTGCCTGTTGAAACGCATCCAATTCGGATTTGGTTACCTCCGCACTGGAAATGAGTTGATGCACCGCTCGTCGAACAACAACATCGTCGTTGCTGTTCAGTAGTTGGCGAGCAAGTTTCGCAGCTTCTGTTGAATCATGGATCGACTCGAGCACTGTTGCAACGCAACGTTGGGCATCAAGTTGGTCACTGTTTGCGAGTTCGACGAGAAGATGTGGTGCATGTTTAGGGGCCCACCTTCGATACGCTTCAATTGCCTTGTTTCGAAACCAAATATCCTTGTCATCAAGGAGGGGAGAGAAGGCTTCAACGCTCTCGTATGCATCGGAATCGAATAGAATTCGTACTGCTCTTCTCCGCTGCCGAACATCCTTGTGTTTCAACTTGGCAATTGCGGACTGAATGTTTGCAACCATAGTTCAGCCTCATGGTGTGAATTCATCGAAGTGGTAGCCTGTTGAATCATCTTGATCGATATCACCAGGGCGAGCCAGCGTCGGTGCAAACATGAGTTGTATCATCGGCCACAATTGGACAAAGTGTTGCATGTTCGCTGTGATGAATTCCTCTAAATCGCCTTCATCAGCATCCATCATGTTGCGTAATTCATCTGCAATCGTTCCGAGTTGTTGCAGTTCATCGGCACCACAGAGGTCCATTTCGTGACATGTTTCGATTAAGGTTTCAATCAAGTCAGCAATTTCCAAAGCGGTAAGTGGTTGCGGTTCGCTTTCAACAATGTCGACTGGTCCAAATGAAACCGGACCCAGTGAGGTTGGATGCAAGGCGTCGAACTGGCGTTCATTTTTCATCAATTCTTGATGATGATGATCGCCGATTGGAGCGATGACAAAGCCTCCCTCAACGATTCGCTCTTCCATCCACGTCGGTACAGAAAGAACACTACCTGTGATGAGGATGCGACTGAGATCGCCAGGAAGTTCAATTGGAGCAACATCAATCGACTCGACATGTCGTAAATCAATCGTCGGCCAACCATTCAACGCATTTGCGGTGTGGCGAACGATTTCCTCGGAGGGGTCGATGATGATGACACGTCCTTGTTCACCCACGATGGTCGCGATGAGTGCTGCAATGTATCCTCCTTTGGAGCCAACAACGAGGACTTCATGACCCTCTTTTAATTCGAGATGATGCAGGAGCGTAACGATCATGTGCGGTGCAGAAATGGTTTTGACACCACCGTTTTCAGTTTCCATAAAGACAACCGGGCGGTCGTGAAAAAAACCATCGAAATCATACGTTGTAAACTGGTCCAGGTGAAGGCCGCACATGGCTTTTCGGACAGGTGTGGGCACTTCGATTCCTGAATCGGAAATCCGGTCAAGTAGCTCCCGCATTTCCTCCATGCGATGTTCACCACGCTGACTCATAAAAACATGAGCGAACTAGGAGATGTCTTCTTGGATGCGCTTGAGGATTTCTTCAGGGTCCTGGCGAATATCCAATTCTGGGACGTTTTCTGTATCCGATGGTAACTCTTCTGCAATGTTCTCTTTGATTCGTTTGATGAGACCTGCAAAGGATTCTGTTTGGTATGTTTCCTCCTCATCCATATCCAATTCCATGGTTTCGACAATGGTTCGGGCTTGTTCCACCGTTAGTCGAACATCGGTCATCGACGAGAACATATCGTCCATGAGAATGCCTTCAATTTTCGTGAGGTGTTCCGATATTGTCGCTCTCGCAAGACCAAGTTGCTCAGCCAATTCAGTAATTTTAATCCGCTTGGGTAAATCATAATAGCCACGATCGTAAGCATACTTTGCCAGTTTTAGTTGACGTTCCGTCAAAACAGTTTCGTGATTCTGCGGGGTTAGCTTGAGAGTGCGTGCACTTGTACGGTCGGGTTTTGCAATGAGTCGCAACACACCTGAGAGGAGTCGCAACTTCATTGAAGAGCCTTGGAGAATGTATGTCAACCCCTCCTCGTCAAATTTTGAACCCGCTACGGCAAATGTTCCATTGGTTCGAGCATTAAGTATTGGTACAGGATGGATGACTCTGCAGATGACCAAATGTCCTTCATCAGGCTGTTCAGCCTCTTGAATAACCTCCAGTACTTGGAGTGCGTCGATGCCGATCAAATCCTCAACTCTTTGTCCATCATGAAGATGAAACTTGAACAAGCAGCGTATGTCTTTTGGAGCGCGTTTGATGTACGACAAGAACTCAATTCGACGTGCAATCTTTGGAATCTTCTCCAGCCCGATAGCACCGAGGCGGTCAATTTTCCAAAAGAAAGAGACCTCCCGCATGGTTTGTTCTCAACCTTCATCAAAATAAGTGATGCTACGGAATGATTACCTCATTTCCAACCATCCAAGGAAGGTTGCAATCGGCAGGAATATGGCAAGCAGCATGTTGATTCGTTTTCGTTGATTTCTTAGCCGTTCGGGTAACTCAGGGGCTATTTCGATGGCAGAGGTGTATCTCGACTGCCGCGTTTTTGGGAACTGCCTGTCGAGAACATTGAGAACGGTTGCTCGCAATTCGGGTTGTCGGCTGCTGCTGATGCCACGGCCTACCATGTAACGAACCGGAAATTCATTGGTCAGGGGCGTTGTACGACTTAGGAGTTCTTCCACTCGACTTGAGTCGTGGAGATCAATACGCACGGTTCGACCATCACTTCGAACATGGCTCAGAATTCGCCACTTGCCCTGACCTTCATCCATCCCTTCGAGTGCTTCCATGGTTCGTTGGATAGGAGGGATGTCTGAAGCGACAGGACGTTCCCGCTTCGCAAGAAACGGTCCGAGGAGAATACCTCCGACAAGTGGAAAGACGGTGATGAGGTACACGATGCGCATTAACTCATCAGGGCTTGTCAAAGCGGATACCAAAGCCAGACTGAACCCAAAATACAGGCCAAGGAAGGCGCCTGCTTGTATGCCAAGCCACAGACCAACCGGCTCTGTTGAAGGCTCCGCCATGGACAATGGTAGATTACGAGTGAAATGAAACCGTCGATGCGTCAAGGATTAAAGGACGTGAAGTGCAGGGAGAATCATGGAACGCAATGGTCTCGAGACAAGAACCCGGGACCAAAAGGTTGGCGCATGGATAGGAGGCATCAGTTTCTTCTTCCTTGCGTCTTTCTTTCTTGCGCCAGCCATGGTTGAAGCAGACACAATAGGCGAACTTTCTGGGCGAGCCAACATGCTTGATTTCCACAAGGAGAACGACCAAAATTTCACATGGACCGATTTGAATGTCTACAGTGCAGCAATCTATGCATTCGGCGATTTGAATTGCCACAACAAGCACGAACGTTCTTGGTCCGTTAACGGCAATCAAATGCCGGTTTGTGTGCGCGACGTTGGGATTTTTGCTGGCTTGGCACTTGGAGGCTTCATCTATTCTCGTCGTGGTGTCAATCGTTGGACGATTCGGGACACGTTCCTCTCAGTCTTGCCTGATGAGCAATTAAACCCGATTTACCGAAAAAATCGACGGACAATGCTCTTTATCGCCATTGGTGCCATTTGTGTCATCCCAATGGCATTGGATGGATTCACTCAACTTTTGACCGATAGGGAATCAACAGCATTCCTCCGGTTGGTGACTGGAATCCCATTCGGGCTCGGATTGGGGCTGTTCTTTGCTGCAGCATACAGTGCACGACCAAACAAATTTGACAAGCCATCGCAGGTCCGATTGCCTGGTAACGTTCGATTTCAGCGACCTCCTCAGGAAGAGGAGTGATCGGGCGGGGGCATGGACCACCACACCATCAACTGTTCTGCATTCTCGGGAACAGGACAATTCTCGTGTCCGCTCGTGAGGATGTTCAGGCGCTCAATGGTGTTCTCAACCGCCTTGTTGAGTTGCGCACTGCTCTGCTTGAGAATATCTTCTAGGGCCTTTTCCCAAGGTGATTCAGGGTTGTTTTTCCTCCATGTTGAGAGTGCAACCCGAAACGGCCACATGGCTAGGGTCAATCGGGCAAAGCCGATCCAAGCGTCGCGAAGCTTGAACACCTGGCCCTCGGCAAATGGAATGTGATTTTGTTGGCGGTGAATCCAGTTGGCTTCTTCCAACCATTTGACAAGACGTTGTGTATGGCGTTGTGTCACCATTCGATGAGGTCCAAGCGATTTGTGCAAGCGAGGAATCTCACACGAACCTGCCATGAGCGAGAGTGTGCCGAGGATGGACCAGCTCGAGCGAGCGAGTGGATTACTAGGAACATCCGACTGTCGAGCTTGGCCTGAATCCCATTCGTCCTCAGCCGTCTGCATCCACTGTGCTGGAGACTGTCCACTAAGCCAACCAATGTGAACGGACGTTCGCTCCATCGGTGCACCCGGCAATCGAGTCTGTTGCTGAACGTCGTGGGCTAATTTGTTGAGTAAGTATCTATCGACTTTGTCTGCATCGACGTTAAGTGGAGCCGGTCTTCGGTTGAAAAACTGCCGAAGTTCACGCTTTAGTTTCTGACGTAGTTCATCCAGTCCTCCCTCGTTGAGGATTGGACCAACGATGCAGCACTTGTCAAATGGAGGAGCGACTTGGATTTCGCCAGTAAAGAGATCATTGAATCCTTGGCGTATGGTTTTCTGAATTTCAGGGGTTTCGAAGTATTCCTGCTTATCACTGCTCATTCGCAATGTAGCATGTTTGATGCGCTCAATGGCCCGGTCAGGGTCGCAATCAATCCATACCACAAGATCGGGTATCATCGATGCGGAATTCACTTGGCAAACGGTTTCGATTCCCAATTCCCCGACTACACCTTGGTAGATAATTGAAGAGTGTATGTTCCGGTCCGAGACCACGACTTCACCACGCTCAAGTCGCGGCTTAATCCACGTGTGAGAATGATCGAGGCGGTCAGCAGCAAACAAGCCAGCTTCTTGCAGTGGTGTCTTATCTCCGACTTTGACTGCTTCGAGTGCGAGTTTTCCAAGATCGCTATGTCGGCGTGGCTCATGGGTTCGATGAACCTCATTGAACGGATAGTAGGCGAGGAGTTCCGTTAGAATCCGAACAGCCTCGCCTTTGCCTGAACCATCTCCGCCTTCGACGGTAATGAGGTACATCACTCCACCTCGGAGGCTTGGAATTCATCCCTTGCAAGAATCATGAGTCCCATTCCACAGAGAATCAAAAACGGTCCAAAGACGATGAATCCACGACTGAACAAGGCAAATCCTGCAAGGTATTGCGTTCTTCGATAATTCTTGGCGCTACGCGTATCAAGCGCAGCCTTGAGTCCAACAACACCCGCGAGAATGGTCACGAGGGCAATCCCTGTAGAAAGTGCAATAGCATTCTCCAATGACCAACCGGAATTTGACTGCCTGAAATCTTCCTCAATCGTACCGTTTCCTTCTGTAAGTGTAAACGGTGCTTGCGTTGCTGAATTTGGTGTAAACGTTCGCTCGACCGTCACGTAGGAATCCATCGAGACGCGCAATATGTGCGATCCAGGTGGAACGTTTTCGAAGTTGTAGTAACCATACGAGTTGGTCTGGGTTTCTAGAATGAGGATTCCGCGTTCTTCTTCGATCAACTGAATCTGAACGCCTTCCATAGAATCTCCAGATACAGCCTCAAGGACGATACCGTAGACATCAACAGCATCGTCGCTTTCCAACGTGTTGTTTAGCAACTCCGCAGGGTTTCCTTGTAGAAGCAACAGGCCTGTAATGATGCCAAGGACACTTCCGATGAAGATAAGAGATGAAGCAAGGGCGAGAAGGCCGTTTGAGTCATCGATGAGGAGTAAATCCTCTCCTTCTGTTGTTGCCACCTGAACTTCGGATGCTTGAACAACCAATTCTTCAGGTTCTTCTTCCTCCCCCGACAGTTTGTTACGAACGCGTGCACGCAGTGCTTCACGTCGTTCGTTTATGTCCATTGAGCACCCTCTCGTGTTCTCTGGTGCGCGATAAGCAACACACCCCAGTGTATCCGCGCATGCATACCTATCGTTTCAAACGTACGCTTTCATGAAGGCCAAGAAAACCGACGAAAATAAGGGCGATGACGGTGAACACTGCGCCGATAACGACTGGACCGAAGGTTGATGCCTGGGCTTCTTCTTGGTGCTGCATCGGCTCAGTTTGATTCACTTGAACTTTCAACCAAGAACCTTCCCTCAGTCCAAGTTCCAGCAGGCGCCCAATGTGTGCGAGGGATTCTGCGGAGACCTTGTCAGGCGTGTCCTCATGTGTGTGCCAATATCCTTGCCAAACCGATGCATTCTCGCCGTAACGAATATCGATGAAATCGATCGCCGGTATGCCTACGTCAATCATTGGGACATGGTCGTCGATGACGCCATCGGTTTTTGAAAAGTTGACGATGTCAAGCCCAGGGTTTCCACCGCAATCTGTGACGTTATCAATAAGACCTAACGGCCCGGCGAGCGTACGAACGGCATCCCACAAACGATCGCCCTCCTCATCTCCGACGTATGGTGGAAAGGTTCGATAAATTTTCAAATCGGCATCACCAATCATATCGACGAGTAGGAACGCATCAATTCGAGAAATGTCCTCATCCGTGCGGTTCTCAGCCCATGCTTTTGCTCCAAGCATCGATGGGGCAGGGCCTTGATCTTCAGCATCAGTGAGGAGAATCCATACCTCGTGGTCTAAGCTCATTGTTGGAAGGATTCTCGCAAGCTCCCACAGAACAGCAACACCGCTTCCGCCATCATTGGCACCGGGAATTGGTACATTGGTCATGTTTTGATCAGGGTCTCGCTCGGCCCGGTCTCTTGAGTCGTAGTGTGCAGCCAAGACCACAACAGGCCCCAATGGCTCCGCATTTTCGGGAACAAGTCTTCCCTCAAGATTGGTGAGGTTGTATCCGTCCCACTGGTGGGGGTCCAAGGTCCAATCAAACTCAGGTCTTGTCTCAATGAACCAATTACGGAGGTCCTCTGAGGCATCACTCCCGGGTACCCTCGCACCAAAATTCACCTGTGTAGTGACGCTTTCGTTGGCGTTCTGTCCATCGAATTCGAGGTGTTCGACGTTTGAGCAAATCTCTGCCGATGTTGTCCACGGTACGGCCATGGTCGAAACAAGAAGGGCCGTCAAAATCAGCGGAATCTTCAGTCTTGGACCCTCCATTGTATTGATGCTAAAGACGCGGGGTATTAAATACCTCATTTCCACACATTCAATTGTGATACAGCATCACATTTTCCAGAGGAATTCATATGTCTGAACGACGCTCTACCCAAGCACTCTTTCTCGTCTTCCTCATGGTGACCTCCGTTTTGGGTCAGGCAGCAGCCAATGAAACACAAAACGAGGTCGAAGATGTCGTCAATGAAATTGGGGTTGTTTACGGCGATTTGACCAACTTCAATGTTGAAACCGGATCTGAATACCTGTTGATTGAGGAGGACCAACCAGTTGTATCTGCAACATCGTTCATCAAACAAGCATGGATTGACGAAGGTCGTCCGGGTGTCAATGACATCCGCTACCAGCCAACCATGGGGCGTTCAACATGCACACAACACGTAGTAGGCGATACGCTGACCGTGCCTATCTCAGGAGGTTCAACAAACGTATACGTTGCCAAAACGACGGCTACTGTCGCCTTCTTGGTTCAATCCGGACGAACCCTCTCTTCCACTGTCTTACAAAATCTCGCTTCGACATGGGACCAAACCATCTATCCTACCATGACCACCTATTTCGGTAAAGACTACCAAGACGGGCGTGGACTAGCACCTCCGGACAACGACAATAACTGTCAAGTTGAAATCGTCGTTTATGATATCGACGGCGCCTACAACATTGGTGGCTACTTTTCCCCGGGGACGGCACCAACGCGAGACGTTGTCTACGTCGATTTCGCTGACATCACTCTTGCTTGGGGGAAGTCCATTATCGCTCACGAACTCCAACACCTACTTCACAATGCACAGGATCCTTACGAGAACCTCTGGTTGGATGAAGGAAATGCAGACGTTGCAATCTACCTCTGCTTTGGAGCCGATGGAACCCTCGCTGGCCACTTGAACGGATGGACGCAACAATCCGATTTGAGTGTCCGATGGTGGAACCAACGCAACGCAGATTACGGCGCAGGGTTTGTGTTCACAATGTACCTCGCAGACCATCTAGGGGGCGGTCCAGCCGTTCGACAGCTTGTTCAGGATTCTGCTACGGGTGGTCTTGGTGTCGAAAACCTCGCTCTTTCGCCCGTATCTGGGCAATCTGGCAAGATCGGCCGTACCATGGGTGAGATTTTTGCAAACTTCTCCATAGCAGCAACCATTGATTCCGATCAAGGCATTTACGGTTTCTCAAACCTCGATTTAAATCCATCTTGTGGAGGTTCTACGTTCTGTCGAATCACACCTGCGGACACAAATTCAGATTGGTCAACACCGTGGAGTTCAACGGGTCACACGATGGAAGGATGGGGTATCCGTTCCTTCAAATTCACGCCAGGTGCTGCTTCACCGGCTCCTCTTACTTTGAGGGTCACGTCTGATGTCTCCAACTTTGATGGCGTTTTGGTCTACAAATCAACGGCCGATGGGCTCTGGTCTACGCAGGACTTGGATTTCACCAACAATGTTGCAACTGGACTCATCCAAGGTTTCGGAAACCTCACCGATGAGGTCTACGCGATTGTATGGTACGCAAGCACGATTGCCGATTGCGATTACACTTCGTGTGGGCCCTCATACCCTCAGGGAACCATCGACATCGAGGCAGCACGCATCACCTCACCGGCGACCATGATGCTGAACGGAACCACGCTCGGTGACCGTGATGGAGACGGTTCAGCTGATACCGTCCAGGTGAACTACTCCATTCTCTCGAATGCATTCTTCGAGGACCTGGACGTTGATGCTATTGTACGTGATAGCAACGGAACCATTGTCGACACCATCTCCACTCGCGTTCAAGCCGGTGGAGGCGTCCATGTTCCAAACAGCGTTTACTTCACTGCCAATAAGGATGACCAATACACTGTTCGCTTTACGATGAAGAACATGCTTGGCGCTATTCTGGATACGGAAACAACATCACCTCAGGCATTGACCAACATGGCGCCTGTAGCGAACGCTTCGGTTTCGACCAATCTCAGTCAGACTTACGAGAAGATCCAGTTTACTGGAGATGGTTTTGATGCGTGGGGGCTGTCGCTCGACAACAATACTCTGCCGTACTTCGACCAACCCGTCGCCTATGCGTGGAATTTTGGGGACAACATGACCTCCGGATTGCGCTCACCATTGCGCTCCTTTGCACAAGCAGGACTCTACAACACGACATTGCGTGTGATGGACGTTGGCGGTACTTGGTCGGATGTAAGCGTTAATCAAATCAACATCACCGATGATTCTGAACCGATTCCAATCATTACTGTCAACAACAACATTGTAGTCGATCGGTTGGAGATTCTCACCAATCAGCGCATTATCTTCTCTGCATATCAAACTGCAGACAACGTTCCATTGGAATTCTTGGACTTTGAGTGGGACTGGGGCGATGGTGCTCCAGTGTCAAGTGGAACAGGGCTGTACACTGCAAATCACGAATGGGGAGATGTCGTCGGGCCGAACCAAACCTACATTCTCACACTGACCGTCTCAGACGGTGTAAACACTGGCCAGAAAACCATTGAAATTATCGTAAACAACCGTTTGCCATACCAAATCTTCTCAGATGAACTCACAACCTACACCTACACGCCGTTGCTCATGCCAGATGTCTTTACCGACGATGATGGAGAAAATCTCTCGCTCGGGTGGGTGTTCGAAGGCGGTGTTAATCTCGACGGGGTTGAGGTTGACCGTGATGATGACTTTTCCTCGACAGCATCTGCAGCCTTGTATCCAGCTCCTGCTTGGGATACACCGGGGCTCAAGAACATCACTGTAACCGTCACCGATGAGGATGGAGGCATTTCTATTGCAGAACTCCGAGTTAACGTCATCAACCAATTGCCTGTTGCAAATTACATTGTCAAAGAGTCTGGCGCAACTGGTTCTCCGCAGATCGATTTCCTTGTAACAGAGGCACAGGTCAACGTCCCATACACGTTTGATGGTCGAACCAGTTTCGATGTCGATGGCACAACGGGTCTGTACACCGATTTAACATTCAATTGGTCGTTCCCTGATGGTACATTCAGCAACAAGACGTTGCCTGCGTATTCCTTCCTAGAGCCAGGGGAGCAAATCATCCAACTGGTTGTTACCGATGAAAATGGTGCACAAAGCACGCCAAAGGTCATCGTTGTTGTCGTTGCCAACCCTCTTCCGATCATTCAGTTGCAAATTCTTGATGCTTGGGTTGATGGGGCACTGCTCATGGATACCGATGTGTTCCCAGAGAACGGATTGCCCGATCAATGGTCGAGGACCTTTGACGAAAATGGCGTCAATGTCGCCATTCCAGGCGCCATGTTGTACTTCGACTCAAGTGGTACACGAGACGGTGACCAGCGATTCGAAGGAAAGTACGTGCCGCTCGAACAAGAATCTCCTGATTGGAATGGTTTGCTTGAATACACGTGGGACTTTGGGGATGCAACGCCGATTGTACACGATCCGATGCCTTGGCATTCCTATGAACGACCAGGATTGTACACCGTGAAACTGACCGTTCGAGATGCTTTTGGAACGGGTGACGTCACTCGCGCAGAGTTCAACATCCACATCGATGCACCACCTGAAATCTCTGGCATTGATTTACCGGATGAAGTCTATGAAGACTTTTCCACTGCTGTGATTGTCAACGTATCAGATGCTGAATCACTTGCTGATTTAGTGTTCTATAGAGACCTTAACGTTCTCGATGGGTCGAATTCTGACAGGGATGAAGCCATCAGCAACGATCTTGTTGTTGAATGGGAGCAAGATATTCTCAGAGATGCTGACGGCGACGAAATTGTCGACAACGACTGGTTTGTTTCTACAAACACGCTCGTGACACTAGCAACGGTCGTTTGGGACGATCCAACAGATGCAACTCTCAAGGTGAGAGTCTGCGATGGTATGGGCTTGTGCGATGAGGCTCAAACAGATGTGACCGTTCTCCCGGAACAAGATGCCGATCCATCCCTCTCAGACTTCAGCTGGGATGAGTGGAAATCGTGGATGTCCGATGCAGGAAGCGATGCACTTGGCTTCATTGCTCTGATTCTTGCTGCCTTGATTCTTGGTTGGCTTGTCATGCGTCAACCGAATGAAATTGAAGAGGAGGCCAAACAGAATGCTGAGACCTACGACGTCGAGCACGCTGATGATGGCGGATTGCTTGGTATGGACCACCACTCCCCTCCACCCGCTCCGAAGATTCTCTCCAAGCAAGAGCGTAGAAACGACGAAAGTGGTTACATCCGACCTTTGCGACGTCGAGAGTAGACGAATGCCTCAAGAACCTCGTCGTCAACCTTGGGTTAAGGGGTGAACGGATGTTGCAGCGAAGAGCAGTTATTCTTCTCTCGATTCTGCTCGTTCCTTTGCTGAGTGGCATCTTTGCACCATCTTTTGGTTCTGCTTCGGCTGCAATCGATGATTGCCAAGGAACGCTCTCTCCCATCGTATGGAACGAAACCATCTCGAGACATGCTGAAGTCCCTTTCAACAATTATTGGGACCCCTTCTACTACGAGGAGGATTGGGACGATGACGGTCGTGACCGGGGTCGCTCGTCTGAGCCGATGAATTCTGGTGGAGAAAACATCGATCCATCACTTTCTCCTGAAGAGCCATGGATGTACAATGCCTATCATTCTCCAGTACCTGTTGATACGCTCACCTCCAACATCGCTACAACGATTCTTGTTGGTAACGACAGCGCTGGGGCACTGCGTGTTAATCTCTCGAGCTCCCATCGAACGACCATCTGCGTCGAGATTCAAGGGATTGTTGGAAATTCAACTGTCCCTGCAAAAGCCGATGTGTACTTGATGACAACGTCTCAATACGAGCGTTATGAGTGGTCATATAATCGAATGCATGGAACCGATTATGATTTTTGGTTTGATAGAGAAAGTTTGAGTGATGATGAATTTGTGACCGAAGTATCTCCTGAATGGGCTGCTTTCGATGTCACTGGATGGAAAACGTACAGAGATGTTCACACCTATGAAAACACGGATTCTGTTGTCATGAGCGTAGCCTTGGACGCTCCTGAAGTCCATTCCTCGCTCTTTTCTGGCACGACCTATCAAGAGTTTTTCATTGTGATCGATGCTTGGGACAATTCACGAAGAGGTGACGCAGGAGCGCAAAACAAGATCATTGCAGCAGATGTTGCGATTTCGACCGTTGAGCGTTCTATCGTTCTTCCAAACTGGACAGTTTCGATTGTTTTCTTTGTCTTCTTTGCAGCCATCATCATGGCACCTGTGCTCATCAACAAGCGCTACATGGGTGCCGGCTTGGAACCGAGCATTGAAGCGCAAAAGCAACTCATGCCTTCACTGAATCAGAACTGAATCAGTATTCGAGAAGCTTCCAAGCGTCTCGTAGGTCTCGGACGTTGATGAGGCCCTTGTCGCTAATTCTGTGTTCCATGGAAAGTGTTGCGTAAACCATGGAAACGCCAAGAACTGGCGCATGGATACGAGCCCAGTCGCCACCGCTGTTTACGGCCATGACGCTGTAATCGACACTCTCTCCTTTCAACTCGATTGCAGCATCGACGATTTGCAATGCATCGAGGTGCGAATGTGCAGTGGAGCAGAACTTCATCAAATCGCCCTTTTCACGATTGTCTCGGACGAAGGATGCAATGTCTTCAGAATTTGGGGTTCCGTTGATGTCATGGCTAGAGTAGACGATTTTGCAACCCTTTTCTTTCGCAGCAGCGAGCAAGCCATTGAGTGTATCTTCTTCAATCGAGGATTCGAGATCTATCCATGTGACGCCTGATGCAATCGCGTGCTCAAGGATTGCAATTCGTTCGTCCTCAGTACCTGGGAAAAATCCGCCTTCACGGGGTGGTCGGACCGTAAATATGACTGGGACTGCAATGGAATCCTTGAGTTTCTGAATGGTTTCTTCAGGATTAACGGACGAAGCATCGGAAATGGGCCATTCCGCTTCAGGAGGCATGACACTCTTCGGCTCGCCCTCTTCTTGCTCAACCATGACTGGTTCAGGCTTTGTAAGGTACAATCGGTCGAATCGAACTTCGACAAGGTCTGCACCAGCGGTTGATGCACGAGCCGCCTCATCGACCATGTCATCAACGTTGGTTGAGTCGAGTGCTACACAAATGGTCGGTTCAGGCATGAACCAACCGACCTTCGTCTTCTTCTTAACGCTCACGGATGGTGGACGATGGAATTGAA
>CALDQY010000066.1 GCA_937911445.1 uncultured Rhodobiaceae bacterium
AAGCGGGTTGACCAATCGAGACGGTTCTCGACTGATTATGAACGTACTCTTCACAATCGATGATGCGCCAACCGGATTTGCTGTGAGCAACGGTTCTGTGCAAGATGGTGGATGGTGGAATGCTACCATCACCCTAACTCCCGGATTTGAGCGTGGTACACACGTTTTGGAAGCCTCCATCGTCCCGACGGTGAACTTCTACATCGGATCGAAGAACAATTCAACCTTTGACAGTCGAGGTTTCTCCATCATTACGTTCCTTAATCCATCGCTTGATGCGCTCGGTCAACCCTCGTTGAACGATCGCACAGAACGTGGTGATTTGCTCGATATACGCATTTTGCTTGAAGACAATACGGGTGCTCCAATCGATGGTCAGCAGGTCACCTTCTCACTCCCAGCAACGAACATGACCAACGAGGTGTCTGTTACTGTCACGACGGTTGCGAATGGAACTGCTGTCGGAAGCCTGTTGGTGCCGTTCAATGCATCGGTTGGTTTCAGTGATGTTGTCGCTTCTTACAATGGAATCACGGGTTCAACCGGGCTCATTGGATACAACACTTCGACACAATTCGTTGTACTGGCCGAGACGAATCTGACCATCACAGAGCACACTGAATCACTTGTTGCTGGTGAAATGCTGTATGTGAACGGAACCTTGCTCGATGATCTCAACATGCCACTGTACGTCGATGGCATCGAGTCGGTGGCCATTGTTCGTCTCTTTGTCGATTGCGTGCCTGTTGCAAGTGTTCAGAGTGATGCATTCACCGGTGCGTACGCTATTTCCTATCTCGTCCCAGAATCGACAACCTCTGGAATGCACATGGTCGAAGTCCGATTTACAGGTGGACGTGATTGGGTAGACCCAGTCGGCATCGGCGATTCTGTTGATCCAGAATTCTACATGCCAAGTTCTGCGACCGTTGATTTCAATGTCAGTGTACCAACGCAGATTTTGTTGATCACGCCGACAGGTGAGGTCAACCGTGAAGAGACGATGACTGTCCAAGGACGATTGTTGGACATTGTTGACAACCCACTGCAAGACCTAACCATCGACATTTACCTCAACGATGTGTGGATGACCAATGTTACAACGGATGCAACTGGATTGTTTACAGCCGTGATACCAGTGCCTGCTGACGCAGCGCTTGGTCCAGTCTCGCTGGATACTCGATTCAATGGAACGGTGTTCTATCTGCCAAGCGATGCTGGTGGTACATGGACGGTCTTCAGTCAGATTCTTGTTTCTGTTTCTGTGCCCTCTCCTCTTGCAGTAACCGATACAACGACGATTACTGGAAGTGTACTCGATAACCAACTCGAGCCGATCGAAGGTCATGTTGTTGAACTCAAGGTTGATGGCTTTGTTCTGTCACAAGTGACGACTGGAGCTGACGGGACGTTCTCGTACGAATGGACCGTTCAGGACTTCTTTAATTTCGGCGACAATCTGCTTGAAGCAAATGTCCTTGCCCAAGGCTACTATCGAGAAGGGTCAGCGAACCAATCGTTCTTCTTGGCGCATCGTTCTGCAATGACGTTCGAGTTTGACGATGGAACGGATGCAACCCGTGGAGACTTCTGGACCTTCTCTGGACGCCTTTACGATATCGATAC
>CALDQY010000067.1 GCA_937911445.1 uncultured Rhodobiaceae bacterium
ACCGAGAACGGTGCATGCAACGTGGGTGCCATGGCCTGAGTGTCTGTCCGCTGTTGAACCATCGCCAATCACGTCGTAATTTCCAACAACTCGAGTTCCGAAATCTCCGTGATCCTCGTCAAGGCCTGAATCTGCAACTGCAACGATTTGTCCAGAACCGTCGAGATCAGTTGTGAAGTAAGAACGCATGGTGTTGATTTTCATGTGGTTTTTCGATTGGTCATTGTCAAAGTCCATTTGAGGTTCAAACCGAAGCCACATAACCGATGGTTGACGGACAACATCGAGCAACGAATCGCTGGAAAAAAGGCCACGGTACTGGCCTTGGTCAAGATGTTCAACATCATCAAGAGCAAGTAAAGCAACTTGGGACAGATCTTGTTGGATGGTGTTTCCATCGGTATCTGCAATGGAAAGAACGTCGAGTTGATGTTCATCCCACCAACCTTCCAATCGAACCTCTTCGCCTTGCAACATACCTTCTCCATCTTCAAACATGAGGACATCAAGAAGCGAATCATCGAGGAACATCGCCAGTGGAACATCCCATTGAGCAACGACGCTTTGAACCGACTGTGCCGCCACCATAGCGGATGATGTTCCTTGAACCATCAGCCCAGATGGGCTGATAAATTCACGAACTTTCAAGCCCGGAATTTCTGAGATATCGTTACGAACATCGGCCATGTGTCGGTCGTTATCGACAAGGAGCAGTTGAACGTCCAATCTTGGCTCGAGTGCTTCGCTGGAGATTGGGCGATGAAGTTCCAAGCCATTGCTTGAGAAGGTTCCAATACGTGAGTCTGCGACAATCAAACGATTTTCCTCAACATCTGCTGATGCATAGGTTCCGACAAAATCGGAGTAAGCATCGGTTCGGATGGAAAAGAATTCGACATCCCGCTCATCATCGAGGCGTTGCGTTTCGTCATCTTCTGGACCGACCATCGAAGACCATGGACTCATCAAGAGGATGATGAGAATTCCAAGGGCTAGACGGACTCGACGCTCCATTACTTTCAACCTCGTTTCGATGACGCATTTATCGCTATGGGTCAATTGTTTGAACAAACCACCATCAGAACAGTCGAGTGGTTGTTTCGACTTGATCGACGAAAATCTCGGTTGCATAGTCTCCAACAACATGGTTCACTTCCATGAAATTCTGTGTGTTGTCAAACATGGTGTAACGTACAGAGACCCGTAGCGTATATTCATCCCAAACGGTGTACCCAAGGACCATCATCTCAAGATCATCGCCCGCAAGTGACGAATGTGCTTTGACTGAATCAACCTCGACACGCATGAACTGAATCAAGAGGCCTTCAGAGTCAAGGAATTCAACCTCGACCACAACATCGCGAATCTCTCGACTTCCATCGTTTTGCAGTTCGGCCATGACCAAGTGACCTCCGCGTTGCATGTAGACCGTGTGAATTTCAACATCGTCACGAAGAATCATCCAGTACCAGCCGCTTGCAATCAATCCAACCATGAGCATGAGAATCAATCCAGCGATGGCAACTCGTACCGGGTTGATGTCTCGGATACGTTCCTTGACGAACAAAGCCATCTCCTGTGCTTGTCGATAGGCTTCGGCTTGTTCAGGGTCGTTCAAATCAAGACCCATGTCGGCTGCTTCGCGCCGTTGTGTCGACTCCAGCAAGCCCATTGGCTTCGCAGCGACGATGTCGTCTTCATGAACAATCATTTCCTCATCCATATTCTCACCCAAAAATCATCGCAAAGAGCGAGGCAACACCCGATGTAAATGGTTCTACAACCATGATGTGACGTGTTTCGACAGAGCCACCAGTGAGCGTACTTACCACTGAAAGGTCGGTAACAACACCATTCACGCCCATTGACGTAGAGGTTGGAAGGATACCTGTGAATTGCGCATCGAGCAACACACCGCGTCCATCGACCTCGAGGTCGCCGAAGATCGGTGCATAGACGCCCGGCTCGAGATGGACTTCAGCGCTTGAGACTAAACGGCCGGTCGTAATGTCATCAAGGATGATGACAGGATAACCAAGTGGGCGATGAATTGTAATGGTTGCTCCTTTCAAATCCTCCCCAATGATTTCGAAACGGTCCAAGAAGGCACCTGGTGCGCCAGGGACGTTGGATTGACGCATGTACAATTCTTCGACCCCTTGATCGGACGATACAATGCGCACACCCCAATCTTCCGTCGTTTCAAGCTTGAACGTTTTTGGAAGATTCTTGGCAGACATCAGCGTGTCACCTTTGGCATCGATGGCCCTACCCGTTGCTTCGATGTACATATCCATCCGATCCGAATTCGAAGCATAGTCAAGCGTCATCATACCTTGGAACGACGTCTCTTCACGAATATCGTATCGAGTATCCGGAGCTGCAGTGAGTTGCATCTCGGAAGGTATGTCACGGAAGAATGTGGTCGCTGGCCACCAGAAGCCATCAACGAATCGATGTTGTTGAATCATCATGGAATCAACGCTTGTTTCACCGACTCTGAATTGTTGAGGGACATCAACACTTAATGAGAGGATATCACCAATCGTTGATGCGAATTGTGTCGATTGAGGCACACCTTCAATGAAGGTTTCAGCACGGACGAGATTTTCCAAATCAACGAAGACCGCATACGCATAATCCAATCGTTGACCGATGTCGTAACTCATTGCAACGGAGAGTCGAGGGACAGTAAGATTGTCTTGCCTTGTAAACTCAGCTCGCAATGAAACATCTCTCGATGTCTCCGTATCCAAACCGAAAATCTGTAGTTCAGCAGAAGACAGTTCGATTCCATTCATGGTGATGTACAGACGCTCTCGTGCAGGGAGCCAATCTTCCAAGTCCATTTGGAATTGATAGGTTGGAATTTCGTCTTCGAGGTAGAAAACGTAGTTGATCTCAATCTTGCCCGCAGGCAATTGAGGCAACCAGGTTCGAAGATGCCAACTACGGCGTTTCTCAAACGTTACGCCAAGTTCTTCGAGCAACTCGACATCGATTCCGACCAACTCACGATCGGTAATGACACCATCATCGAGGAACCTCATCAATGGATAGGCAAACGACAGATTGCTCTGGGAGAAGGTCTCTTCCAAAACTGCGAGTTCGGTTGCATCGATGATGTAATCTTCGAGAACGTCTTCGATGATGAGGCGTTTTGATTCCGTCAAATTCGTTAGTTTTGAGAGGTTGAAATTGAGCACTGAACGCTCGACTGCCTGCATGTCAAGACCGTGTTGCCACGCTGGCTCGTTCGTGACAAGGGACCCTTTGCGCATGTCGGCGACAATGTCGAAACTCTCTCCAGTTGTCATATCGATTCCATAAGCAACATTCGCAGCTTCACCCGTCGTATCACCTGCATTTGAAACAAGTCCATACACCAAATCGTTGACGAGACCACCGATACCAACAACGTCGCCAAGGAAGAATGAGAGAGCTTCAACGCCCTCCCCTTGGCTGAAATCAGGAATCTCAAGACCACTTGAGTCGAGATCGCTTGGAAGAACAATTTCGAGGTTTGCAGGAAGTGGTTCCATTCGCATCATGCCGTTCAGACCGAGGAAGGGATCGTCGTACGTGCTGACATCTTCCATCGAAATACTGAATGGTGCTGAAACTTGTCGTTGCAAGGAGTAGCGTGCGCTTCCCTCAGGCCCTGTTGAATTCGGATCGATTGGAGAATACCGTTGGACCGATTGAACATTGGATATTTTTGCACTGAACGAAGCTTGGGCCTGATCGGCATCAACCCAGAAACGGAAGTGGTCTCCGTCCATGGTTAGGGGTGTTGTCGCATTGGTCATTTGCACCATAATCGACGTGATCGGCGTATCCGCTTGGAAACCGACCGAATCACCGAGATTCAATTGGAATGCTGCAGGCAATCCTTCGAGACGAATTGCGTTCCGCTGAGCGCCTTGCTCGCCCCCATAGGTGATGGTTCCAATCGGTTCGCTGGCCGTGTATACCAGCTTCTCCGGATCTTGGACCACGCTCAACAAACCAGGTCGGTTTGAGATCATGGCAGATTGTGCGGTTACATCCGAAAAGTCGGTGCCAGAGTGACGTATGTGACCAACGAGGAGCGCTCCAGATTGTTGACCACCCAATTCAAGAGCTCGGATGCTCGTTACAGGATCGTAGGATTGGAAGACGCGCGATACGTTCGATATCCGCAGGCTCATCGCCACAGGAACGAGAGGGGCAACCGGTCCATCTCTTCCATCAACCTGTTCGATTTCCGTATCTTGCGAAAGCAAAATGTGATCGGAATCGGTCAACCAAGGATGGTCGCTGCTTCCAATGGCCATCGAAATGACACCGAGGCTGCTTGGGCTACGAACTGAACCGTCGTTCCAAGTTTGGCGAACTTGACTGAGACAAAGCACCTCAAGTTCACCTCCAGAACTACCAGCAGTTCCAACGATGAGATCTGGAAGCGTGTTGAGAATGGAACCCAAATCGAGGACAACCTCGACCAATGTTAGCAGTGCGTTATCCAACAGTTGTGAGATGGTGTTGAGATCAGGATTGTTGAAATTGACGCGAGATAAACCGGTCGATGAGAGCTGGAAACTGCCTTTGAGAATAAGCACCTCTGGAAGGTTCTCAACATGAATAGCGAGGGAACTGACATCGTTCGCATAGCCTCCACGCATCAACGTTGAATTGTACGATAACGACTTGATTCGCTCCGTTCCTGCGACCATAATCAACGTCGCAGGAGGTGCTGCAGGATTGACAGGGAGCGTCAGATCGTTTTGGTTGGCCGTTGCATCACCTGAGAAGTTCTTGATGGCAAGGATGAACGAGAGACGGTCTGGAATGTCACCGGGTAGGTTCAAGCTTCCTGGGGCTTCACCAATCATCGTGAAGATGGCATTGATTTCCTCTTGGGGGAGTGTACCTGAAGGGATTCCACGTATCCACAAGCGTGAGTCAGTGATGTTCCCAAAGGTTCCACCTTCAATCGTGTTGCTTCGGTCTTCGAAGTAATGGAGCCACAAATCGGCACCCACATCGCTGTACAACTCGACCGTGTCGAACGTGTTGTCACCAAGGTTGTCGTTTCGCAGGACAAGATCGACTTCTTCCGGCAAAATGTTTGAACCGTATTCAGGATGGAATCCTACATCGATGTAACCCATATCGATAATCTCTGCCTGGCCTTGTGAATCGACTTGGTCAAATTGCAAGAAGCCTATACCTACACCATAACCACATTTGTGGGTCTCGCTGACCGAACTATGATCATTGAAGACATCGTAATAGGTCTCATCGCATTCTGTTTGTTTGTTCGAAGCATCCGAATTTGTGTTCCGTATCGAAATCGAGTACGGAGCCGAAATACTCGTCAATGAGAGAGCGTCAGCAGGCAAAGCACCACCTGTTAGGAAGTCGGTCAAGAGTCCGAAGATGTTGCCAATCGTGTTCGATATGCTGAAGCGGAATTCTTGGATGCCGACCTCAACTCTGAAATTGTTGGGCGGCTGGGTTAGGCGTGTATCCAAGACCAACGCATAGGACTGGGACTCTTGGATCGCTGAATCAAATGCAAGTCCTTTCAGGAGTGAAACTTCCATGTGCGCAAGTTCATCCCATATTGGGTCATTCTCGTTCAGATAATCAATCTTCCATTGGAACATTGGGCGCAGCCAAAGTGTGTCAGGGATACTCAATGGATTAAGTGGATTGAGTGGAGGTTCGAATCCAAACCCTTCGTTCAGCGTAAACAAACCGAGCACGGTCAATGATATGGATACATCATCCACTGAATCTCCGTCGATATCGATGTAATTTTCAAACAGAACGAGGTCTGTTCCGACGAACAATTCACCAGTGAACGTCCCGTAGTCCCACGTCTCATATTGCGGACCGTTGTCCCTGCTTGAGAAATTGATGTACAAAGCGTAGGTGTTGATACCGATTGCTAGTGGATCGGTGACATCCCAGGATTCGAGCGAAAACAGCGTTTGGACGAGATTGTTTGGCCAACCCTCAGGTTGCGTGCTCGTATCGACGAGAACTTCGTAGGGGCGCGGATGATCGGGCTCGAACGGTGAGGTGTCACGCAACTCGGCCTGACTCAGATATTCTGTGGAGTCGTTGAGTGGATCACCTTCTCGACTCTCTCGCTTCGCAGCTTCAACCAAAGCCAGTGATGAAGTGGATGAGCCTGCTGCAATAACGGCATCATCACTCGATTCTTGGAATTCCATCAAGTCGGAAAGTTTCTCCATCAAATCAAAATCGTCTTGTTGAACAGAAACGTCTGCTTGAACCGGCTGAAAAATAGGAACGAGAAGAACCAGTACCAAGAACACGGCCAATCGTCCGTGTTTTGGTTGATGCAATCCTGGTCGAATCAACCGAATCGCTTCCTCGACCATGATAACAGGTTGAGGAACTCATATCTGAACCCATCCCCGTCCTGATTGAACAAAAAGGGATTCTTTCTTCTAGTTTCAGCGTTGGAACAGCTGCTCAGAAGAGCATGATGGACAGATGACGATGGCTTCCTTGACATCGATTGGCATCGGAACTTGGAATTCGAGGCCGCAACTTGAACATGCTCCTCTTAACAAATTAACATCGGCTGAAGGTTGCTCAGCAACTGGTTCTTCCGTTTTTGCAGGCGGTTCCTCGTTTTGCGAGGAGATGGGTTCGGGCAATTCAATGCCCGCAGAAGACGGTTGTGGGCTTGCTTTGGTTTGTGGTTCCAGCAGTTCATCGAAATCGTTTGCAACGGTTTGCTTAGGCGCAGGTGCAGGTTCGTCATCAAAGAACAACGCTGCAGCCTCATTTGCCGCTTGACTGGACGCTTGAGACATTTGCATTCTTGGTGCGAACTGTGCTTGAGGCGTCGCTTCAGGCTCGTTTGCTGAGCCATAAATCGATTGGAGTTCTGCCTCCTTGCGAGCCATTTCTTGCTCTTGTTGAGACACAACGTCGGCTCCACTTTCGAGACCAGCAATTTGCACAGCCTTTGCGAATAACGGCAATCGTTGCGTTTGCTTGACCATGGAAATATGCGCTCTTGCTTCGCTTTCGGGCAGACCCCTGTCGGTCAAGAGTTTCAGTGCAATCGTGCCCTGCCAACGTCGATAGCCAATCATTGCAAAGGATACTGTAACAACCCCGAGGAACAGAACAACAGCGAAAATTCCGTAGTCGGTTTCAACAACTTCTGCTTCACTGACGATGACAGAGAAGGTGTAGCTATCACTGTTGTTTGAAGCATCAAATACCGTCACAATGACGGTGTTTGTTCCAACCGAGTCAAAGATGATGTCAACACGAGAGCCGATATAATCAGGGTCGTCTAGGGCGTTTCCATTGTTATCGCTGTCCACGAGCGAGTCCAAATCCCAATGGAATCGCAGATCTGTGTTTGCGTCGTAACCGTCGGATGCAGTCACAAAGAAGCTCGAGACCTCACCTTCAACCGCTTGATCGGTGAAGACGTTCAGCAATGGTGCATCGAGGCTTGGAACAGTTGAATCTGTAACGAGGATATTGACGGAAGTTGATTGACTGTTCCCGCTCGGATCGAGAACGATGAGGCCTACGTCATGCGTTCCGATGTCAGACCAATTGAAGGAAGCCGTGGTTTGTTGTCCGTACGGATTACCATCGACGGACCATGAGCATGCTGTAATCTGATCGTTGTCTGAACTGGTCGCACATGAAAGCGTGAGTGTTTCTCCGTGTTCGATTCGCCAACCGCCCGTAATTGGTATCGCAGATGATCCTGCAGAACCGCTGATTCGAGCGATTGGGTCTGTGACATCAACAACAGTGATGTTGAGTTGTGAACGGTCAAAACCGAGTTGACCAGATACCGTGAGTGTGACGGTCTTCACGCCTGGTGTGGTCCACAAATGGTTGGCTGAAATGCCTACAGCATCGACGTCGTTGATGGCATCTCCATCGTTGTTGGAATCGACGGAAGCGTCGAAATCCCAAACATATTGAGAAATTTGTTCCAGATTGTTTGGCGAGGATGATGCATCAAAATTCAGGAGCGTGTCAAGCTCAACAGTCTGATTCTCAGCAACAAACGAGGCTTGCATTACGGGGACCAATTCAACTCGTATCGTAATGCGCAAATTGGTTGATCCATCGCCCAGTCCGTCCGGATCGTTGGTGTTGTCAACAACGAGTTTTAACGGTTGATTGGCAAAAGCAGCGGAAACTATCCAGTTGAATGAGGCAGTTCCGTCGACGCCGAGAAGGGAAGCACCTGTTAGTGCAACATTGGATTGGCCTGCGAGATAATTCGCATTCATAGATTCTGTTTGAAGATAGACATCCCCGAATCCTTGCAGTGACCAAGCTGTGACGGATACGGCTGTTCCCTCTTCCAAGCGAAGGTCATCGCCTTCGAGTAGGGTCAAATGTCCGTTTGGAATGATACCAACGAGGTCATGGTAGGACGTCCATTGCCCATCGTTAAGTTTGGTGACGGTGATGGACACACGCCCCAAATCACCGCCTTGATCACCATTTCCCTGATCACCATCGTGGGCAAGATTGTCCACGACAATGGTCCATGATTTCTCTGAGATGGAGAGCGGAACCTTCCAATGGAACTCATACGAACCGTTGGCGAATTCTGTTGATGGAATCTGTTGATATGCCGAACGATAGGATTGACCGAGCAGGTAGGGTTGCAAACCTGCTTGATCAAAAACCAGGACATCCAGTGCATCATCGATGACGAGTACGGTAATTTCGTAGACGTCGCCAGGAGTCAACAAGCCAAGCGATAATTCGACACACTCCCCATCATCAACAGGTACTTGCGAAGCAAAAGTTGATGCTGATTCAGAGGAGCATGAAGGCGCTGCTCGTCCTGATGTGCCTGAAGCGAGTGGGGCAAGTGAGACACAAAGCATCAGCACAAGAACTGCAACGACTTTC
>CALDQY010000068.1 GCA_937911445.1 uncultured Rhodobiaceae bacterium
AACATCGACGTACATGGTTACTGCAGAGATCGACGAATCGCTGATGTCGACGATTGGGAAGGACATTCGGGCACCTTGACCAGGGTTCATGTAGTAACTGTATGCATAGTCAAGACAGACATTGTAGTATCCACCGTATCCGTTGTACCCTTCAGGAGGCTTGTAGACGCCCTGACCACCGTGGTAGGAGTTGTAGTAGTAACCCCAGTAGTGGTATGGGTAGGCACCGAAGGATGGACTGGTATCAGAGTCAATTTCGCTCCAGCGGAATCCGAACTGGTCAGGATAGTAGTAGTAACCTGGGTAGGAAACGAACTGCTGTGGGCCTTGTGGCCAGAAGCGCCACATGTAGTACAAGTATCCATCAAAGGAGCCAGTGTATCCTGGACCGTAGCTGTAACCGTACTGGTTGCAATGCCACGAGGCAACACCACCTTCACCACCAGCGTAGGTAGCTGCACCGTTTCCGGACTTAGGATCGCTGGTTCCCCATGGGTAGTATCCCAACTTGTCAGGTGTGGTGATGTTTTCAGAAACTTCTCCACTACCGTCATCGTGAGTAATCTCGATGTTCCATCGGTCGGTGAGCATGTAGTACTTGCTCGAGGCGTAGTTGTAGGTTGGGTGAGCGTTTCCACCGCCGTAGATGGAGTTGGCAGCAACTTGCAAGTAATCTCCGGAGCCAAGGAAGGCTGAGAGATCGATTGCGTAGGTGTGCCATCCTGTCGACTTACCGGAGAGGGAAGTTGAACGGTAGATGGTTGGTAGGCTCATTCCACCGTAGACATCGACACCAACCGTGTTGTCGGTTGAGGTGAAGCCGTCAATTTGTGGAGCGCCATTGTAGGATTGGATACCAACAGCAGCGTTGGATACAGCGATGTTGCTGTAAGATCCACTTGCTTGCTCAACCCAGAGAGCAGTACCGGTGTTACCGGTGTTGATGATGCTCGAAGAGTCGATGGTTGCTGATCCACCGTCAACCTTGACAGTTGCCATGTCATCCGAAGATGCGCTTGCACCGTAGATTGTACCGGAGTTACCCATGACGAGTGTTGCACCGTCTCCGACATAGAGAGCAGCTCCAGTTGAGGAGTCTTGGGCAAGGTCACGGATGATACCGCCATCGACGTTGAGTGTTCCATCTTGGATATCAAGGGTCAATGGGTAGGTTGAGGACACAGCCTTGACTGTAGCCTTGGCTGTGCTGGACTCACCGACATAGAGCATACCACCGTTCGAGAGCGTGAGAACTGGAGAGTTCGTTGCTGTCGACTTGACGTTGAGGGTTGCACCGAGCAAGCGAATTACACAACCGTTGAGGTTGAGGTCTTCGCTGAGTGTCATTGGTGTTCCGTCAAACTCGTAGATGGTTGCACCAGATGCAGTGGTTCCGTTTGTTGGTAGACCAGCACCGGTGTCAGCGTCGGTCCATGCGGCCAACCAAGCACAATCCATGTTGGTACCGTTGAAATCGACAGGAGCAGGGAACAACTCGAGATCGTAGGACGATCCGATTGTGAATCCACTGCTGAGGTCGCTGATGTACCATGCGTCGGTTGAGAGGGTTTCGTTCTGACCAGCAGGTCCGAAAGCTCGGAGGTTGTGATCGGAGTACGAGTTACCGTTGCTGTCTCCAGTGATGACCCAAACATCGGCCTCACCGTTAGCGTCGGTGATGTGGGATCCAACCTCAAAGAGTTCGGAACCTGAACCATCAACGACGCTTGCACTGACAACGTGTCCACTCTTTGGCACTTGCGTGATTGCAGAGTTCACAACTTCTGTTCGGAAGACACCGAGTGTTGCAAGTCCACCGTAGTAGATTGTTGCAGAACTCGAGGTGTAGACGTCACAGTCACCGGTAGCACCGGAGGAATCTGCACAGTCGTCGCCGTTCTGGTCAACCTCGATGAGACGGATGTCAGCGTTGGAACTTGCGTATGCGAGGTAAACACCATTTCCAGCGTTGGAGCTGGTGATGGCAACGTTACCGAGTGTCATCTTGGAGTTTCGTGCGTAGACAGCGTGGTCTGTGTTCGATGTGTGTGTCAGTGTACCACTGTCGAAGATCATGTTGTTTGGAGCAGCGCTGCTTGAACAACTGCTGTAGACACGGTCTGAATCAATGGTTGTAACATCGATGATCCATCCACAACCTGCGACACCAAATCGACCGGAGTCAAGGTTGGTGACGACCATGGCATCGGTCGTGATAGCGTTACCCGAGAAGTCGATGTGACCTGCAGTAACGTCCGTCATGACGGATGGTTGCATACGGTAGACGAGCATGTCACCAACGGTAACATCGTCCATGACGGCGTTGTCACCAGATGGTCCGTTTGCTGTGCTTGATGAGCCACCAGGAGCGATGGTCATGTCTGCACTTCCAAAGTCAACTTCGGTCATGTTGATGACACCGAGTGCGTTGATGGACGCACTGGAGTAATCAGGAGCATCGAAGTTGAACATCTTGACTTCACTTGCGACACCGAAGTCGGAAGTGAGCACGGTACCGGTCTGTGTTGAACCAGACGTGATGGTTGCGCTAACGTTGGAGACAGTGACGTGTTGGAGATCGGTGTCAATCAAGTTGACATATGCGTTCTCGATGGTCACGTTCTCAACGTGGAGCATACCGCCGGTTGAACCTGGGTAGTTGACAATCGCACCGCCCCATGATTCACCATCTGTGTTACAGTTGGTCATCGTTCCTTCGAAGATCATTGCATCCGCACTCGATGGGAGGTTGATACAAGCCTTGTCTGCGCCAGTGATGGCGAAGTTGTTCATCGTGAAACCAGTTCCTTGTCCACTGCCGTGACGGATGGCCGTCTCGACGTTGGTAAAGGTAACCTGACTGAAGGTGAAGTTACCGACGTTGTTGTTGGAATAACATGGTCGGGAACCACCTGAACTGTCAGCACAGTACGAGTTGTAATCACCGTGGCGGGAACCAGCGGAGATCGCTGCAGTGCTTGTGTTGTTGAAGTCAACGTAACTGAAGACGTGTCGGTCATCTGTACCACCGGTGGTAGCACAGTCGTCCGTGAAGGAGAGACCCTTCCACTCAGCACCGCTTTGTCCTTCGAAGAGGACACGGTGTGTTGAGTTACCAGTCACGGTGACGGAGTCACAAGCACCATCAACGGAGATACCCTTGCCGGAAGCGACTTGGATGACGGTTCCTGGCTCGATGGTCAAATCTCCTCCAGTGATGGAGAGGAAGTCACTGTTCGGGCTGATTCGGTATGGCGAACCTTCGTTGTCCCAAATACATTCGATGTTGTTGTTGGAACAGTCGAGATCGCTGTCGATGTCAGTACCCTTGCCTTCGAATGGCATTGCACGGACGTAGACACCACAGTCAGCGTTCGAGTTGTCGTAACAGTAGTAACTTCCGTAGTAGCTCCACCATGGCGCAATCGTACCAGGTCGAGCAGCAGAGTTGCTCGAGTATGGCAGAGATGGCATGTTGGTTCCCCATGTGGTGATACCTCGCTCGAGAGCGGTGGATCCGCTGTCAATCATGTAGAGGTAACCGAGACGGCCGATACGGAGTCGGTCGTTGCTGTCGTCACCGTCAAAGGACTTCTGGAAGTAGTCAAACTTGAAGCCAGATGGCAAATCGATGTTTGCATTACATCCTGTCTTGTATTGGTTCCAGTAGTAACTGTATGCACAGTAGTAACCTGTTGGACGGCCGTTGGACGAACCAGAGATAACTTCTGCAGCGTTGGTGACGGACTTGATACCTGTTGAGAAGGTCTCGTATCCGTGGTCAGTTCCGTCGGTTGAGATACGGAAGTTGGCCGTGTGCGGGTTCGCACCAGCCATGTATCCAGCACCAGGGTTGCGCATGGTGTCACCACGAGTTCGTGTGTGATCCATGTATCCAACAGTTGCGTAGTCGTAGTATGCGTTACAGGACGAGTCGTACTTGAACTCAATTTCGTTTGTGACGTCGTAGAAGATAACTTGGTAATCACAGAGGTATTGTGAGTTGTATCCCATGTCTCGCCACTCTACGATGAGCATCATGTTCGGGTCACCAACTTCGAAGGAGTTGGATGTGGTCGTCTGCGTGTTTACACCGCTGGATACAGAGGATGTATCGACAGCAGTAGCGTAGTAGGTGACGTAGTCGCCACGCTCAAGAGTTGTGAGCTCAGCAGACCAGTCACACTCTGCATCAACACACTCACTTCGTTGCTTACCAACTGGGTTGAGTTTCATCGAACTGAGTGTTCCATTGTTGATGCTGTAGTAGAGTGTTGGACCTTCACCAATCGTGTTGTTGACGTTGAGACCCGATGGTGGATCACCTGCGTCAGAGATGGTGTAGGTGAACGTACGAGTCTTGCTGTGCGAGTCTCGCATGCCACTGTGGTCCATGTCAGGAGCGCTGGTATCTGGTGTTGGTGCAACGTTCCCTACCTTGTAGGTGGTTGAACCGGAGGATGCCATGCGTCCGTAGTATCCAGCACTAAGTGCAAATCCGCTCCATCGGTAGGAGGAGGAGTATGCATAGTAGTAACCGGAAGAACATCGAGCGTTGCTGGATGTTGAACGGTAGAAGTAATAGAAACCGTTTGTACCGGCACAGAGCCAGTTGGCCTTGGAAGTGCTGTAGGTTCCGTTCCAGTCGAACTTACCGAAAGTTCCGGTGATGTCCAATCCAGAGAGCGGAATGTTGTACGCTGCGGTGTAACCGTATGTGCTTGATCGGCTAGCACTGCTACCACCAGCGAGTTTACCGGTTTCAATTTCTGGTGTGGAGTCACCAATTCCGACCATTCCCCACTTGTTGCCAGTGGCGTCGTAGTGGAAGATGAGGTTCATCTGAGGACCATTCTTTGCGCTGATGGCAAGGAATCCGCCGTCACCTTGGTGCAACTCGGTCAGTCCGGATCGGGTACCACCATAGCCGTTGTATCCACTGCTTGGGGTTGTGGTCCACTGCATCTTCCACTGGGAGTAGAAGTAGTAAGAGGACGAGTAGAAACAGGAGTAACTACCTGTTCCACAGTTGGATACGTCCCACTCGAAGAGGTACTCATCGCTGTGGTCGTAGTAGGTCATTTGTCGGTCGTGGTACCCCTGTGGGTTGAAGTAACTACCAGAGTGGACGTCTGTCTGAAGGACAACGAACTTCTTGGCAGTTCCTGCGTTGACGACGTCGTCAACGAAGAACCAATGTGCGTTGCTCTGGACCCATGTCGATGGAGTCGTAGCAGATGCAGGCGGTACTGGGTCGTATCCGACGTTCGCACCGTTGGTTCCTTGGTTCAAGTCTTGGAACTTCCAGTAGTACTCGACGTAGTCGCCAGCGCTGATGTCAGGGGTGGTTGCCTTAAATCGGCAGTCCGTTGCGGTTGTACCGCAAGATTGGACAGTTGTTGCGCTAACGGAGGTCCAGGTACCGTTGTTGATGCTGTAGAACATCTTGACACCGTTGGTTGAGGTTGTATCGATACCGGAGAGATCGGTCAACTTGGTGAAGAAGGTTCGCTCACCCTCAACATACGAAGTGAGTCCAGAGTACGCCACGTGACTGGAGGTTGGGGCATCCGTGTCAGAGCCACCAGAATAGATGACTTCGAGGTAGCTGTTTGAACCACCGCTGTTGTATGCGTAGGTGTAGATGTAAATGCTTGAAGTCATTCGAGCACCCATACCAACGGTGCCCGAGTTCGTTTGTGCATTCAAGATGTAGTTGTGAGAACCTGTGGACGAGGAACAAGCAGTACCTGCTGCGTTGTTGTTGTCACAGATTTCAGCAGTCTTCCATCCAGTTCCTTGTGCATAGGTACCTGCGGCTGCAGAGTTACCAATGGAGGAAATCAACTTGCGCTCGTTGGTGTTGGAGTTGGATCCAGACAACAAGTTCGCAGAGATGGCTCCAGAACAAGTTGCAGAGGAGATACCGTAGTTGTATCGTGCGTCTGTTCCACAAGCCTCGAGGACTGTTGCTGTGATGCTGACGGAGGACGAACTACCGTATCCATAGCTGACGTATTGCTTCCAGTTGATCTCATCAACGGTTGCACCACTTGGTAGAGCGGAGCTGCTACCAAAGTTGTAGCGGTGCCATGGGATGTAGTAGTAGGAACCGTAGTATCGGTAAAGGTAGGAGTACGTGCTGTTGTAGCAGTATCCATAGTAGACGTAACAGTATCCACGGTTACCGCTTGTGACCTTGATGGTTGGATCGAGAGCGAGCGGGAAGGCTCGGTCTTCGGACATCAACCAGTCGGATTCAACAGCGGTTGTCAACAGGACCATAGGACCGTAGACTTGTACGAAGTACGTACCGATGTAAGGTTCTGTTGCAGCCTCTTCCATGACGACTGGCTCAGGGATGGTGGCCAGGAGTTCGCCGGAATCGAGGTTGCGGATTTCAAGTTCACCTTGTGTGGTTGTGATTTCCTCGCCAAGAGCAACTCCGTCCATGTAGAGGCCGTAGCCCATTGGGAGACGGATGGTCTCTGTCATACCGAAGTAAGCTGCGATTTCATCGAGAACAGGGCGTTCTTGGATGAGGAGGTTTTGCTTGACTTGTGTTGTATCAACAGCGTAGTCGAGTGCAAAGCCTTCTGCGAGAGGGTAACGAATCACGTTTCCACCGACCTCGACGTCGCCAGTTGCTGGTTGAGCATGGTACGGCATAGGTGCGGTTCCTGTGATATCGATGGTAACGAGCATTGGGTTCAAACCTGTGACGATTGGATCGACGAACTGGTTTGGTTGGATGCTCACACCGTCGGCAACTTCTGCACCGAATGTGGTTGTGAAGATGTTCTCCTTCACTTCCCACCCTTCAGGAGTTGCCATGATGTTGAGGTTGATGTCCTCAAAGGCCCCACTGTCGGCAAGGTAGTGCATTGGCTCATCGCTTGTGAGCTGTGCAATTCTGCCGTCCTCAGTGAGGAATCCCTTTGTGTTCGCCTGCCTCATGCCCAGGAGTTCCTGAGCGGCATCATACTCATAGGTTGTTTGTTCGATGGCGGCTGGCAACTTGAAGAAATCGTCTACTTCAGAGACGATCTCTGCATTGCTGACAGTTTCGGTTGCGGTGTTGTCCACTAGGCTTGTCATTGGCATGAAGGCCATCAAAGCACATAGTAGTACGGCAATTCCGATTCCACCCATTGCGGTTTTCGTTTTCTTATTCTTGTTTCCCAACATAGTCATTCACCCCATACGGACTGTATGCAAATGCAACCACGTTCTCCGCCACTTATAGGAGTTGGGGTGCAAAATCTTTGAATTTCAATTTTCAGGAGGTAAATGAAACGTTATACTGAGAGCAATTTTTCTATCTCTCTGGTACAAACAATTTGTAAAATGAACATTTATTTTTATTCTGATTTTCAAATAATCTCAATCGATCGATTTGAGAATAAACTTAGAGAATGAAAATAAAAAAAGGCCAGAGAGGGCGCCGGAACGCCCCCTCTGGCGGCTCCTGTGCGTCCTAGCGCACAGATTACGACTGTTCGGTCGTCAGTCTGAGATCAGTAATCCCAGTCTTTGTCTTCGCCGTCGCCACCGCCTCGTGAGAGGATAAAGGCTCCAGCGATGAAGGCGATAACAACGACACCGCCGATGGCTCCCCAGGTCCAGCCTGGGAGTTCGCCACTAGATGCATCATCGCCATCGGTGTTGTCATCGGTGATTTCTCCACCATCGACCTCGTTGATGTACGAAGCATCAGCTCCTGCGGCACCTGTTGATGCTGCAAGTCCTGCGTTGCCAAGTGCGTCAACTGGTACAACTGCGAAGTGCATTGTACCTTGACCAGTGGTTGGAATCATGACATCTGCGGTCATGACGTCTGCACTACCAGTGTTGACGCAGGTGGTTGGCATGTTGATGGCTTCGAACGCCTCACGGTTCTTGTAGCAGAGGTTCCATGAAGCAACGTCGTCTGCGTTACCTTCCATGCTCCAGGTCAAAGTCCACTTGTCACCTGCAACATTGACGTTGACGCCGGTTGCAGATGCTCCTTCAACTTCCTTATCAGCAACGACGGTCGCTTGACCGATCGGAGTGCTGCAGAGTCCATCGTTGTTGCAGACTGCGACTTCGATGTCGTAGGATTCACCGTGAGTTGTGGAAGAACCACTGTACGTGTACGTAACGGCGGTGCGGTCGAGATCGACTGAGAAGGTTTCTCCAGATGCGTCGGTGATGCTGACGGAAATCTTGTCACCAGCGAGTGGCGTGCCCTCAAGTCCCCAGTTCATGGTAATGTCTCCACCCATGCCAGGTGCAGCGTTGAAGCTACCAATCGATGCGCTTGGTGCATCCTTTGCTTGAAGTGGTGAGTCAATCAACATCAGCTGTCCTGCAGGTAGTGTACCACCGGAAAGAACTGCGGAAAGAACGGACTTTGTCGAGTCTTCCTCACTGTTGGTCGCACCATCAGCAATAAGTTGAGTCAATGCAGGGTTGGCACAGCTTGTGGAGTACCACAAGGATGTAGCGCCAAGTCCAGAATCAAACGTCAAGTCAATGCTTTGAGCGAGAACGTCGTTTGCACCGTAGTTGGTGGCAGGCGAGTAATCGATGACTGCGATCGGCGTGTACTTACCACTGAGAAGGTCACCGAGTTGACCTGCAGGGTCAGGCAAATCGATGCTTGCACAGTCCTCTACGTTACCGTCTGTAACACTGATACTGTAGGCAGCCTTGCTGAAGTACGTCAAGGAATAATCCATGGTGATACCACTAGCAGTTGTGTCGGTTGCGACTGCATCGTTCCAAATCTCGATGATGATTTCTTCGCTGACTTCACCGCCATGAGCATCGGTGATGGTAACGACGACCGGGAAGGTCGTGACGAAGTCTTGGATGATCGGAGTTGTACAGGTTCGTGCAACACCGCCCAATCCGCCACATCCAGCGAGAACAACGCTCTCTGCGCCTCCAACCCAAGAGTAGGTGAGGCCTTCACCGGTAACATCGTCTGCATCGAAGACGGAGACTTCGAACTCGAGCATGCTTTCCATACCGAGGAAGAGATCACCTTGGGTGACAAGGTCAAGAGAAGAGATAACCGGGAGGTTGTTGCGTACTTCCTTCTCCATCGAGACAAGGTTGTTGCTTGGCTTTTGGTCAGTAATCTTGCTTTCCATAACCAATTCTGCTTCGATGGTGTAGGTTCCAACATCGAACTCAACCATAGTACAAGCGTGTCCTTGATCGAACGCCTCTGGCCCTGTTCCGAGTTTGGCGTAGTTGTAGGATGGTTCAACACCTTGGAGACAGGAGTTTACAGTCTCGGTGATGACTTCGCTTGTGTCGAGGTTGGTAATGGTGAAGGTGACGTTCCAGTCGTACAATTCGGTTACAGAAGAGCCACGGTGCTCAACAGCAGCATCGATGTACGATGTGCCGACAGAGAGGTCGCCTGGCTCACCTGCTCCGACAGTAAAGGTAGGGATACCTGTTCCGTCGTTGTTGTATCCTTGGTTGACAGTCAACATCGAGATGCGAATGTCGTGGAATGTGCTGAGTGTTCCAGTAATCTCATCAGCGTTGTTGTTCGTGATGTCATCTTTGTCAAACGACTCTTCGCAGAAATTGGAATAAATCTCTGTCGTCGTCGTCGGATTTCCTTCTTCATCCGTCGAATTGAGTTCGACTGTGTCGATACAGGACTCGAACTGACCGTAGAGCGAGTAGCCTCCAATCGCAACATCGACGCTGTACGCAGCTTCGGTGTTGCTCGTGTCTGGTGTTACAGAGCCAGTGTAGGTCCATACACCGTTGCTGACGTCGTCCGACATGATTGTGCGGACCTCAGTTCGGTTGTCAGTTGGGTCTGTCTCGTTTTGGTAAACAAGGACGAGTTGGTCGGTTCCGACATTGACGGAGTGAACCAAGGAACCAATTGTTGCGGACTTGAGGTCGGAAATGTCTTGTCCGGAAGCGGCAGAGACATCACCAGAAACGTCGATTTCCATGGTCAAGTTGTGTGTGATAAAGTCACTTGAACCGTTGAGTTTGACGCTCACTTCAAAGTTCTTGACACCTTCTCCTGTTGCGACAACGGAGCCATCTGTCCATGCAATGTCAATCTCAACGTCGAGGTAGTCGACGACTTCGACGTAGACTTGCTGAACATCGTTTCCTGGATCGACATCTTGGTCGGAGTAGGTTTCGATTTGAATTACATAGATACCAGCAGCCGGTGTCCAGGTTGCGTCGCCACCACCGTATTGGATGGTGGTTTTACCGCCCTTGAAGACGGCACCAGCGGCAAGGGACTGATCGCCACAAACGCTAGCATCATCGCAGATGACATCAGGGTTATCGAACTCGATGTCAGCACCCGATGCATCCTTAGCGAGCATCAATGGGTTTCCATTGCCGTCAGCGATCCAAACAGCAGCTTTGTAGCCAAGTTCGGTGATGGCTTGATCACCAGAGTTTTGGATGAAGACTTCGAAGGTCGTTGCTTGACCAACAAAGATTTCATTGCGGCACTCAGGGTTGCACTGGGTTTCTTTCGGTGAAGTAATGGCAACGAGTTCTGCATCTGCACCACTTCGGGCACCAGCTTCCTCGATTACTTCGGTTGTTTCTAGTTGTGTGATGTCGATGTTTGCCATCAGGCTGGCCACCAACAACAGCACGAGCATTACAGGGGTAATTTTTCTCATGTCATATCCTCCAATAAGGGCGGTAACTCGCCCTACGCCAAAGGACGTATTTATACTATGGGTGCGAATATAATTGAAATTCAAAATAAAAAAAGAACGTTGTACTACTTGCTCTTTGGTTACGAATTATCCGACTCAAGTCGAGGACCGCAGGGCTTCTGAAGGTTCAATCTTCGATGCTGCACGAACCGGTGAAAGGGTTGCAAGATACACCAAAACTGCACCCCCGAAGAGAACCCACATCACGGTCGACCATGGAAGAACCAAAGCTGCGCCCTCTTCTTCCCAAATGGCAGAATGAAGACCAACATGGAACATCAAGGCCACAACGATACCGTTCAAAATACCAAGCAACGAAACCCACCCAATCTCGATCAAATGGACTCGCATCACCATACCTCTGGTAAAACCGAGAGCTCTCAGCATACCGATGTGCTTCCTCCTCTCCGAAACGGAGCGATATGTGACGACACCGATTCCTGCAATCCCAATAATGAGGCCGATGGCGAGATATCCCTCAAAGAGGGCAAGAATCGAGAGGACCAGCGATTGAATCAGTGCAACGTCTTCTGCAATCAACGAGACGTCAACACCTTCCTTTTCTAAATCCATTCGAAGATGTTCGGCGAGTTCTGTTGCGGCTTCACGTTCAGAAGCAGATTTTCCTGCGGCTGAAAAATAGCGCACTTCGCTTGAATCGAAGTCTTGAGATGCAGCACTCCCCTCACTGACGGAAACATAAACGCGGGTTAAACTACCGTCGTATTGCTCAATCACAGGCTCCGAGGGCATCCACACACCTGCAGAAAACAGATACGAGGATTGTTCGAGAATGCCACCAACCATCACTTCTCTTCGATGACTTGGTTGCTGAGCGTCAATGATGGTGATATTCTCACCAACTTTGACGGAAAAGACGCCGACACTTGTTCCATCGAGGGAAGATTCCAATCCAAAAGAAGCATCGACAAAGACAACGTCGTCACGACTGTGCATCGATGCCCATGCTTCATCAGATGAACCGCCGAGTGTTGAATCCCATATGTGCAGAGGAAGACCTCCGTGTTCAGCGAAGTCTTCATCAACGCCCCGGAGAATGTAGGGGGAGCGATCTTGATCTTGATTTTCGATGAACGCTTGTGCCCGATAGACGCGCCCCACTGCATCGATGTTGTCGCTGTTCGTGTTCTCAAGCCCCCAATCTTCAATCGGTCCATCCAGTTGTAGCGGCCTTGAACGTGATGCAGACAACATCAACTCGAAGTCACCTTCTGATTCCTCGACAAAGGAACTGGAATAATTCTCGAACTGCAATGTGTATCCGCTAAGGACGATAACTGAAAACACCGTGATGGAGAACATTCCCATGACGACGGCAGTACGTAACGGCTTGTGCAAAGGATATGAGAGAGCAACAGGCACAACTGCTCCACTTCGGAATGATGCGAGACGGAGCAATCCTCGAATCATCAGTGGCGCCAGAGCCGCGAGAACAAAGACACCAGCGAAAACCTGGACCAGTCCAATCACGATGAAGGAAAACTCGTTCGGCGTCAAATCAGCACGTATCGGGTCAAGTGACGACGGCAGACTCGTCCAAATAAGAAGGAACACGCCGATAAAACCGATCGTTTTTCGTGGCGCTTCTCGGAAGGTTGGCAGTGACCCGTCTGGAGATCGCTTTGCTCGGAGGACAGGAACAATCCAAAACAGAATAGGGCATATGAACAAAATGATTGAACAACCGAGAACAATCCACACACTGTGTGCTAGTGGACCGCTCCCCAGTGCGAACATCCCTGCTGTCACAAGGCCCATGCCCATTGCTCCGATAACGAACAAATACAATCCCCATGGAACATGTTTCGGCACACGTGGGGGAACGCTCTTCAAGGCATGAACGATAATCATCCTCGATGACCACAGAGCGGATGCAAACAAGGTCATCATGGCGAGATGAAAACCCCAGAACCATCCTGCAAGAATCGATGATGCATCAACATGGAATGAGAAAACATCCGCTCCCGCTGTAGCAAAGACACTCGAAAATCCAATTCCGATCAGCCATGCGAGGCCAACGCCTACCAAGGAACCGAAACCACACCCAATCACTGCAGCAATTGAACCTTCTATCATCGCTACGTAACGGAGATCCGAACGCGTCATACCAAGAGCACGAACCGTCGCATACTCCTTTTGACGCACATCCACGAGCATCATGATGATGGTGATGACAAGCAGCACACCGGCTGCGATGGTGAATGAACCGAAGACCAGAAACATTGCCGAAAGGACACCAGAGGATGCTTCAGCTTGCTCAAGTGCATCGATTTTGACGGCTTGAACAAAAAGGGACAATTCATCGATTCCTACAAGTGAGTCGAGATGTTGTTCGACACTCGCAATTTCGTCTTCTGAGACATTGCTGAAGATGAGCATGGACCGTTCACGCTCATCCGCAGTTGCAAGTATCTCTGCATCGGTTATGTTGATGAGGCCAAGAATAACCGAGTCCAGTTCAGACAGCGAGGAAAGACGTTCATCATCCACGAACGACCCATTGATGCTCAGATTCAACGATTCGTCCGAACCAAAAGCGTATTGGAACAAGCCGGATGCTCTGATCGACCCATTGTTAACTTCAGAAATCGGGTTGAGGCGCTCACCAATGCGTAATTCTCCTTGTCGCACGGAGAGCGATGAAGCATCGCCGTCGAAGGCGAAAAACATCTGCGGCAGAGTTCCAAAGCCCCCTGCATCCGACAAAATAGGAAGACGCATGGATTGTATGGATCCATTTTCCATCGAACGAAGGACAAGTCCTGAATCTTCGATGCACCATGCTTGCGTTGCGTTGATTTCGATTCCCAAACCTGAACATACGTCCGGTTCTTGACGCGATTCAGGCTGCCAATCGGATGCGTCCATCTCGACAAATGGCTGTTGAAGATTGTCAAGAGATTGCATGAAAAACGATTCACTAAGGAGGCCTTCAACACGCAGATAGAGATTCATGTCGTCCATTCGAAGTTCCCAATCAAGAATCGTTGAAGGCAAGTCAAGTTCGAGAGAGGATTCGTTCATGGTATCACTTTCGACATCCCCGTACCAAAGTGAACGAGAGGAACCATCCTCTAGAGCAAACCAAGACGTCGATTCTGAAACGACGGCGACCATCTGTCTGTCCTCAATGATGAGCGATGTTTCCTCATCATCGGAGACGTTGCCAAGTACGAGCCCAGCGTCATGGGCTGCGAATCCGAGGCCCTCATCGATGGAAACATCGTTGAGAATCCCGCCATTCTGAACACGCCAGATCCACGATGTTTCATTGGTTTCATAGCCCAATCCTGCAGCACCCCAATGCCATAATGCACCATCGTCAACGATGATTCCATCGACATCGCCATCAGCGAGTGTCAGAAGGTTCGAAGAACCTGAATCAAGACCAATCAAGGGGACTTGAAGGACTTCCATCAACGCTGCGTCAGCTACCAACGAACTACGGTTTTCGGAAAGACTTGTCACGATTCGAGGTGATAGCCGCCCCAATCCGTTTGTCGAGGCTACGGTGAGAGCGTCGCCTTCTGAGATGAGTTGCAATCCTGATTCATCTACACCAATGCTCAAATTCAACGTTTCACCGATGGAGTCAATGATTGGCTCTACTGCTGACCGTTCCTCTTTGACGTCGTTGAGCGAAATCCGGATGGACGTGACATTACCCTCGGATTGTTGCAAGACTTGAGCTGTTGCGAGATCGGTAAAGACGGCGGGTGCCGTCGTACCCGCAAGTTGTCCTTGTCCAGCCATTTCAACGATTTCCTCGACGCTGAAATTCTGCTCAACTCGTTCGATTCCATTCTGATTTCGAACGAACCAACCGAGTTGGAGTTCGTCGCCTTTCGCCACTTCAAGTTCATCCGCAAACGCTTGGTTAACCACAACCTTTGGTTCGGTTGAGAACCGGTTGATTTCTTCCAATTCAAACCACGTCAACCCTTTGGCCTTCGATCCGATAATGACGTCCTCTCGGTGTTCGAGGGCGAACCAAGCCACACTCGGATTCGCTCGCTCATCTGCAGTTACGACCGACGCAGAGACGACCCTTCCGGATTGGATATCGCCAAGACCCTCAACGTCTGAGTTACGAAGGTCAGCGACAATCGACTGAGGGATTTCGACAACTTGCCCTGATGTTGCATCGAATCCTGAGATGAGAAGGTCGGTTTCGCCCCAGGCTGCTTCAACCTCTTCGCGAACTGTTTGATCGAGAGAATCTCCTACGATGAGCGACGATGAGATGACGGCCGAACCGATCATCAACCCTGCCATGAGGAGTGCAGCCTGACGTTTTTTCCGCAGGAGTTGTTGCCAAGCCAACCTGAAAGCCAGCAATCGCCGCGGAGAGACGATGGCTTGAACGCCAAACAAACTCAAAAGCCCGAACATGAGACCACCAACGAAACCATTCATCGAGGTGAAACCAAGCCATGTGAGGATGAAATACGAAAGAATTCCATCTGCCATTGGTGCAAGAACGATCAGTGCTCGAGCCCCTCTCGAGCACCCTTTGCGCAAGCCATATGCTGTCACTGACGCTCCTACGAAGAGAAGAAGCGCAAGCAGCAGCACAATGAGCACAACTATTCCTCCTCAAGAACATCCTCAAGGAAACGCCCATCAGACATCCGTCGAATGGAATCACACTGCTGAGCAATTGACCCATCATGTGTGACAATAAGGAAGGTCGTATTTCCTACTCGGCACAGCGTACGGAGGAGTTGAATGATGGACGCTGAAGTTTCAGCATCCAAATTCCCAGTTGGCTCGTCACAGAGCACAATTGCAGGCCTGTGCACAACGGCCCGAGCAATCGCAACCCGCTGTTGTTGACCTCCTGATAGTTCAGCAGGCCGATGTTCAAGGCGGTCACCAAGACCGACAGCAGTGAGGGCTTTCGTTGCCTCTATCCGTGCCTCATTCGCAGGAGTTCCTTGAATCAGTAACGGCAACTCAACGTTTTCCAATGCGGTCATGACCGGGAGAAGATTGAATTCTTGGAAAATGAATCCCATGTGCTTTCCACGTACCCGTGTGCGTTCGTCATCGCTCGACCCGTACAGATTCTCTCCGTTGATCATCACGGTTCCTGAATTGGGTTCATCAATTCCAGAAAGGACGTT
>CALDQY010000069.1 GCA_937911445.1 uncultured Rhodobiaceae bacterium
AGACCAGGTGTTCGGATTGGGTCGTTGGTTGCGTTGTAATCACCAGGCAAGACGTCTGGCATTCCGTCTCCATCCAAGTCTTCCAAGACTTCGAGGAAGAAGGTCCAAGACGTACTTGTTCCGTCAGTGAGGTTCGCCCACATCGTGTAGGTTGTGTTGCCCATGACCATGTCTGGCGTACCCCAAATCGATCCATTGCTCGAATCGAAATGCATGCTCGTTGGCAAGTCTGGGGACAAGCCATAGGTTGCTCCAGTCACTGGATAGAACGGTGCGATTTCATCAACATCGCTGTTGTTCAACAGAACGATTGGTGTATCAACAACCGATCCTCCATTGGTAATATCTGGACCGGCAATACAGACACCAGGTACGGCGAGTGGTCCGTCACAGATTCCATCACCATCGGTGTCTGGATTGAGTGGATCGGTTCCTGTATTGCTCGAATCAACGTAGGTGCCCGTATTGGTTTCAACCGTATCGAGCAAGCCATCAGCATCATCGTCGGTATCAGCGACAAGACCAGGTGTTGGTCCTTCGGCTGCATCGTAATCGCTTGGCAAATCGTTCGGCAATCCATCGCCGTCGTAATCCGCAAGACTCTGCAGATTGAACGTGAAGGTCACCACCGAGCCATCGCTGTGCGTGGCGGTCACTGTGTATGTCGAATTGCTCATGGTCGTATTGACCATACCTGTAATTTCGCCCGTGGTTGAACTGTTGGTCAAGTTGCCCGGCAAGGCAGGTGAGACCGTCCACGTGGTCGTACCATTCCAGAACGGTGGATGGAAGCCAATTGGATCAATCGTTTGGTTCTCAACGACCGTGTGAGCGTTCGTGGTATCCACGCTGAAGTACAATTCGTGCGTGGTTGAATAGCCGCTCTGATTGGCGTAAATCGTGTAGGTTTGGTTCAGCGCATAGACCGAAGGTGTCCCGCTAATCGTGCCACCTGAGATGCTTATACCTGCAGGTAGCGGAGGTTCGGTTTCCCATGTCGTTGGTGGTGGAGTTGAAAACGTCACTTCACCGTATGGTTCCATTGAAAGCCATCCTCCACAGTTATTGTCGTGAACC
>CALDQY010000070.1 GCA_937911445.1 uncultured Rhodobiaceae bacterium
GATTGGTATTCGAACCAAGAAACTGAGCGATAAGGTAACCATGTGCTCCATGCAGTTCAACGCCATCAAACCCTGCTGTTTCACAACGTTTTGCTGCTCTAATAAAGCATGAAATGGTCTCTTCAACTTCGCTTGGGGAGAGACGTCTTGAAGAGCCCTCGCTTTCCGAAATGAAATTCACGCTTGCAGAGGAGGCCTGCTGACCTGTAATCGAAGAGGGTGCACGCATGCCTCCATGGAAAATCTGAACAAATGATTTCGAGTCATGTTGTTTCAACTGTGTCGCAAGTGAAGTCAAACCAGGAAGCTGGTGATCACCCCATACTCCAAACTCACCTTCCCAACCTTGACCTGATTCTTGAACATGCGATGCTGCGGTTGTGATGAGCCCAAATCCACCTTCAGCACGACGTAGCAGAAATCGCATCTCTTCGTCCGAAAGCGTTCCATCAGCATGACTCTGTTTGTTGGTCATTGCTGCAAGAACGCTACGATTCGGAATCATCAAACCGTTTCTCATCACCCAAGTCTCATCCATCGATGGCATAGGATGGCCTCACTGATCTCGCCAATTTGGGGCATGAACGTCAGCATCTTTGTGCATCGACAGAATTTCTGCGATGACAGCAATAGCAATCTCTTCAGGCGATTCAGCACCAATGTTCAATCCGATTGGACATCGCACTCGGTCAAGGGAGGATGGTTGGATTCCAACTTCAATGCACGATTCAGTGAAGGATTTCCATTTGGAACGGCTGCCAATCGCCCCAATTCGAGGGAAGCCTTTCCCATTAGGAGAGACATTCGCACCTTCTGCGAGTTGCAGCAACCGCTGAAGCCTGTCAAGGTCTTCTGAATAATCATGGCCGAGCAAAAGAACATCCGAAAAGCGTGAGAGCGATGCTGCAGTTTCGTTGCTAAAAAATGCTTCAACGGTTGAACAAGATCGTTCGATGGCATCTGGATAGAGGTCAATGGTTGTGAACGCTTCACGGGTGTCTTGAACGGAATAGTTCCAGCCTTTTTTTGGCAACAATTTGGAGATGGCTTCCGAGCAATGCCCCCCTCCCATCAACAGAATATGTGGCATCGGTAACATCAACTCCAATGAAATGGTGACTTGTCCACCACAAAGTGAGTCGAGTGGCTGCACTTCATAGCCCTTCGCCCCTTTGTTGAGGCCAAACGTGTGGACCTCTGATTTTGCCTTTGTTTCTTGGAGCAATTCTTTGCAGCGGTTGAGAATTCGGTGTTCCAAACCAGCACCGCCAACCGTTCCTACCCAATTCTGAGACCGATTCATTGCCAAGCGTGCTCCGGATTTTCCAGGCACGCTACCTTTCGTCCCGACAACAGAAGCGAGAACGACAGGAGAATTGTGTTGCAATTGTTCCAACACCCATGCTAGAACTCTCGCCGTCATAGCGATGCCTCGATGACCATACACATACGATTTGCCCTAGAACCAATCTTCCTTTGAAGCAGTAAGAAGATCGATCAAATCAGCCTCAGTATCGATGTTGAGATGAAGCCAAGGAAATTCAACGGGCGTAGGGTTGCGTTGAACCAAAGAGGAGAGAGGTGCATCAACTTCAGCCAAATAGACAGCCTTGACATCGTCCCCAACCATCAGCAACGGGTGGCCTCCACGATTGTTCCAAACAGGGCACGCGCTCGTTTCTGATTTCAGAAGATGACCGACCAGTTCAACACTCCAGCCAGGCCGATCTACGGGGACCAAAAGCACCTTTCTCGGCAAACGTCCATTCCGTTCAAGAATGCTCGCAAGTCCACATTGAACGGAGCCTGTCCGACCTTTTTCTGGGTCTGGGTTGAGGATCACATGAGCCGATGGGCAAAGCAGCATGATGTCTGCGAGAAGGTCGGTGTTCGTGACGACCGTGACCTCTGCCTGCAATTGATGCAGCCTGTTCATGAGTCGTTGAATCAAGGGCTTACCATCGACATCAACAAGAGCTTTTGGCTGACCAAGCCGAGAAGAGCGCCCTGCCGCCAAGAGAATCACGTCAATGCCTCCCATGCACGAACGATGGATGGAACGGTGTTGAGAATTTCGGTTCATATATTGTGGATTTATCACGCTGCCATGCAAACCGCAATCATCGATTCTCCGCATGAAAAGTCAATCAAATTTCTCAAGGACGTCTGTAAAATGGATGGAATTGAGTTGCTCAAAAACAGTACAATCTACAACATTACGGTACGTGTTCGGGGACGTTCAGGCCGTCATTATGAGGTGGTTGCAAGCCGTCCCATCGGCTTATTCAGTCAAGAACCGTGGAAGACAACAGTTGTAGGTGCAGCTTGGAAAGGAGATTTTGATTCGGAAAAAACCCGTTCGTTCACAGCAAACCTGTGCCTAAACACTCACGAAGAGAAACGACACCTGCCTGTCGGAGATCGCCTTGCTTCATTGGTACTAAGCCTCCACAACGACATCAAATTGGCGATGGATATTCCACTCGTTGCACAATTCATCGTCTGTCCAAGGGAGGATTTGCTCCATGTCTACACATTTCAGGATGACATGGTCGTAACACAAGATATGATCGATGAGCAACACGCCATGGACGAGGAGTACGATTACCTCGATGAAGACGAATTGGATGACTTTGATTTTGATGAGTTGGAATGGCAGGCCCCAGAGCTAGAGGA
>CALDQY010000071.1 GCA_937911445.1 uncultured Rhodobiaceae bacterium
AGGGGGAATCGGCCCTCGAGGTGAACAATCTTACGCATGGCAACCAGGTACATACGACGTGGTCCTGTGGAATATGCCTTACAACCCTGCTGACGAAATCGGCGATCAACTTCTCGGTCCACTCGAGGAGGCTGCCTTGATCGATACGCACCCAGGGGGTTTACTGACTGTGTTTGCACGAATGATGGCAAACAATCTGTTGTGCAAAATGAATGGTATTGCTTTGCTTGTCTGCCGAGAAGATGTTGGCTGGCGGCGAAGTGTTGACATTCTAAGACAACACGGTCTTGCTGCACGAATCGTTCGAACCCACACCTTCGAAGACGATGAAGCCATACACGTGCTTGCTGCTTGGCATCCATTCGTTTCAAACAAGCATCACAGGGTTCGTGAAATCGATTCGACCAATGCTGAATTATTGCGTGGTCAGTACGCGCCGGGTGATTCGCTGACAGCTCAAATACAAACGAGTGGCAGAGGACGGCATGGACGGAGCTGGCAAGATCATCCGCAGTCCTTCAAAGGCTCGTGGGTTCTTGACGAAAAGATTCTTTCTTCCATCGACCTCAAAATGCAATTGTTCGTTGCACACGAGATCAGTCATGCATTGAGGTTGAACAAACAGCACATCGAACAGTTGAACATCAAATGGCCCAACGACCTACTCCTCAGAGAAACATCAGAGCAACAGTGGAGAAAATTTGGAGGAATCTTGTTTCAGTCCTACTCCAAGGGAACCGAGCAGCGCATGGTCCTCGGACTGGGAATAAACACAGCCGCCGACAATCTCAGCGAAGGACAAGGTTCACTTGCTCAGCTCGGAATTGAGGTCTCAAATTCGGAACTTTTTGCAATCTTGAACGCCGTTGTAGCATCCCTCTTTGAAGCAAAACATGCTGCTCTCGAAACAGGACTGGAACAAGCAATCAACGATGATGTTGTCCTCAAGGAGTGCATCTATAGAAATCGAATGTGCATCCTAATCGACATAGAATCAACGGGAATAACCCTTACAGATGATTCTGGACGCAGTTTCAAAGTCGACGATGATGACCAGATTGAGTGGGTTAGCCTTCATCCTCAATGATGGCATCAAGAACAACGTCTTCCTTGTCCTCGACTTCTGATTTTTTCTTCAAGACACCTGCAGTCGTTATGAGCGCACCAAATATGTAAGGTATGAAATTCAGGAAATAGGCACGATCCAAATCGACGTCGACCTCTCCAGCGGCACTAAGTTCAAGCGATACTTTCCAGGCAAGTTTTCCACCTTTCGATTCGTAAGAAACTTCAGCAGGCGTAGTTCGGTCAGCGAACAAGGTTTGATCTTCGACCTTTTCTCCTTCCTCAAAGATTTCGATTCTAACCTCCGATCCTTCCTCTGTTACAGCAGAGATTGTAAGGACATCTCCTGAGAAGGATTGCGATGTTCCTTCAAGTGGTTCATCCTCGGGATTCATCTTCACGGGAATGTCCCATTCCTGAATAAACAGGGTTCCAATTATGAGAGAAACACCGATGAGCAAGAGTACATCTCCCAACTTTAACGGGGGCGCTGTCCCTCCACCGGCCATGCTACGCCTAAACGAGAGAGGGTCAAAAGCGTGTCTTACCTTCTGGAAGGCTTAGGTATCCCCAGACGTTCACGCACCAACCGAATTTTTCCAGAGGATGTAATCGATATCAAAGTATGGTCATCACCTGATTCGAGAACATTTCTAACCTCATCGTATTGCGACAAGAGGACACAAATGATCGCAAAACCAACCTCGTCCACCCGTTTTTGAATCGAACAGGCAGCTAAAGCCGCCTCACTGCCACTCGGATGGCAATCGTACAATTTGATTCGATAGGATTCAAAAGGCGAACTTTCCAACACGCTCGTCAGGTCCTCTCTTGATTGAACGTAATGAGGAAGAGCAATTCCAATCCAACGGCGCTTTGGCCGCTTGGCTTTGGATACCTTTCCTGCCATGCTTTGCCCACATCGCCCTGCCTCATGTAGATATGGTCGCAACGATTGAACACCCTTTAGAACCAAGGCCTTGACAGACCAACATGGAGGAGACCAAGCCGTTGACAAAATTGTCGCTGCTCAGAAGTCTACTATCACCAGCAACATTCCCACACCTCTTGATGCTGGCATTGGCCTCAACCGCATTGTTTGTACTCGCAAGAATGGAGGCAGAAGTATGGTCCGCCTACGGATTCATCGGCTTTAGCGTCGCATATCTTTGTCTTGCACCACTCTCCAAGAACGAGCGTCTCGGAGGCTTGCTCAGATACAAAACAAACGATGAATCAAGCGAGAAACCACCCTTTTCTGCACGATTCAAGATTCTCATTGCACCGATTGTCCTCGGATTCGTTTTCATCGCCCTCATTTACGTCATCTTTGGCGAGAGTGGCGTTCTTTCGCAAGTTGGATCGTTCCTTCCAGCAACACTCGGCGGTCTTTTCGTCTTGTGGGCGGTTGCTCAAGGTCGATTCTTTGGATTAGCGACCATGAATGCCATCAATGTTCCACAGGAAGGACAAAGCAATCCTGGCGGATATTCACCTGTTCCATCACTCGTCATGACATCAACGCTGGTCGTTGTAATGACCTTCGCAGTAACCGAAGGACTTCGTTTCGTGCTGGGAAGTTCTTCGTTTAGTGTATGGCCCTACCTCTTTTCGTTTGCAGTGTACGGGTTGTGTATCTATGCAACATGGACACAAAGGAAGGATGCATCTCTCCATTCAGCCACGCACGTCGTTGCCAGAAAATGGTTTTGGGCAACACAGTTGTTCATCACTTGGCACGTGCTGAGCATCTTCAGAAGCATTGACACTGCATCAACAGATACGCTGATTTTCATTGAGGAACTGTTGCTCATGATTGTTACGGTTTTCCTTGCAATCTGGGCTTTAACGAGTAAAGGCGAGGGCTCCGAATCTACCCTCTTCACACGAGATAACGCACTGTTTTGGGGCGTTGCTTTCGGATACGCCTATGCAGGGAGTGTTGCAATGATAACTTCGGTCATGGATGACGTTCGAACCGTTCTCATCGGCGGCCATATCCTTGTCGTTGCTACAGTGATGTGGTCCCAACGAAGTATGCTCGAAGCGAAAACAAACCGCATCAACAGCGACCGAGGCATCGTTCAATCCGTCATCAATTTGGAAATAAAGGAATCATCAAGTGAACCAGAACCTTCTGAGACAGGGGTTGATGATGAGCAACATTCAGAACCACAGAACAAGGAAGAAGCCTCTGACCACGAGGAGAGCATTGGCGATCCCGTTGATTGGAATCAAACGCCTGAAACGCTCGGTGATGAGACGCAATGGGACGATGAAATCGAACTGTTGGATTAATCATCACCGATGCCAGAAAGCAGCATGACAATACGAATCGTTCCTTCAAGATCGGGAGAAACTCGAGCACCAAGAATCACTTGGGCATCGGAATCAACGGCAGATGTGAGAGCCGTTGCAATTTCGTCCACTTGGCCAATCGTCATGCCCAAACCACCCTCGATTTGAAGAAGACAGCCTTTGGCGCCTGCGACGTTCATCGGAGCCAGCGGTGCCTTGATGGTTGCATTGTAGAGATCGTCCAACTGCTCGTGCTGACCAGTCCCTACCAGCATGGTGGAGCCTCCTTTGTGTTGAACAATGGCTCGCAAGTCCATCAAATCGAGATTGATGAGTCCCATCGAAAGAAGTGTACGAACCAATCCATCGATCAAATCTTCAACCCACTCTGAGCCCATGCTCCAATCTTTGCCCCTGTCTCGAGCTTGTCGAGCCAGCCGTTCGAGAGAAAGTTGGACACAAACATCTGAATGGTGTTCCAGTCGTTGGATCTCGGTTTCTGCAATCTTTTTGCGTGTCGGTTGACTGTCGAATGGAAGGGCTGCGATGGAGAGTACCGTTGCTCCATGGAGTTTTGCCTGCCGGGCGAATTCATGTGAAGCACCGGTCCCAGTACCTCCACCCAGCCCCGCAACAATGATGACCAGTTCCGCTTGTTCAAGAAAAGGACGTGTGCGGGTTGCTAATCCTCTCATCCGCTGTTCAGCGAGAGGAGGAAGGGCGGCACAACCCAAAGCGTCCAGTGTGTGCCCGAGGCGAATGATGTGCGCTCCATCTACATCTGGAAACCGATCGTCAGCATCGAGCATCAACAACGACGCTCCTGCGCCCCTCTGATGGGCTCGTGCAGCCCAAACGCAACCGAGCCCCCCAATTCCTGCGATGAGGATTTGCGATGACTCCATGTCAAACCCTTGTCAAAGACGCCCTTGAACTTACCTTATTTGTCGACGAATCGAAGGTAACGACGACGAGCATCACGGGCCCAAGCATTGTCTGGTTCAAGATGTAGAACCTTGTCATAGTACGATACGGCTGTCTCAAACTCAGAGAGATGACGGCCGTACAGGTGACCAAGATTGGACAAAACTGGAATGCATTCATGGTCCTCCTCAAGCATACTCAGGAGGAGCCGTTCTGCTGCACCAAGATCGTTTTTGAGCATCAAATCTTCAGCCTCATCCAATTGCTCAAGTTGAAGTGATGAAAGGTCGTAGATGTTGTCGAAAGGAGTTTCCGCCATGAAGTGCCCTAACAGTCGAATCACAAGAATTCTTGCACTGTTACATTTTGCTCGAAAAACGGCACACTGCAAGACATTATTCTGGCGAATCTCTAACAATGTTTAAGGGGTCCTTCTAAGTCGAAAGACCATAGGGTGTAGCCATGCTAACAACCTCCTTCTCAAAACGCCGCCCAGTTGCGGTTGCAGTGTTGCTTATCCTGCTCCTCCCTGGCCTTGCAACATCCTTGCCGTCAGGGATTGGTGGCCAACAAAACGACATTGACGATGTCGCCAAAGAAGGATGCCTTTGCCACAACGCAGCACCATCGAACAGCGTTCAAGTGATTCTTGATAGCGTCCCGTATGCTTGGACACCAGGCGAGACCTACGAACTCCAACTCCACATCATTGGTGGCCCTGCCGCCGGAGGCCAATACTCCGCAGGATTCTCAATGCGAGTTTCGAGCGGTGAACTAGGAGGAACAGGTGCCGACAACTGGCAGGGCGATATGCAATCGCTTACGCACACGTCCGCCTCTGCTGCAGAATCAGACCGAATGTGGGACATCACTTGGACGGCACCTGCCGAGGGTGAAGGAACCGTCACGTTCTGGATCACAGGCAACAGCGTCAACGGCGACGGTGGCCTTGGAAACGTTGTTGAGGACATGTGGAACCAATTGACCTTCGCTCTGGTCGAAGGCGATGAAGACAGCCTTTCTCGTGGCACTCGAACAGTCTTTGCAGGCGATGGTAACGTTGCACCTCCAGAACCTGAATCACACGGAGCCGACCTGCATCACATGGGCGCTAAATTACGTGCACACTGGCTTGGTCTACTCGGATTTGGAGCGGTTATCATGTGCGTCGTCTTCGCTGGTTTGATGCTCCGCTACGGATTCTCGACGTCGTATGAAGGACGAAGCAACCAGTTACGCTTGCGATACAAACTCATGCGAAGAGGTGATCAGTGATGTACGACGACACCATCAACAACTTGCTCAAGGGTGTTGCAGACGGTTCAATCTCCGTCAAGGATGCTCGCAGTGCTTTGGAGGGCGTTGAACTCACCGAAGCGCAAATGGACGAAGCCATCAACCACGGCGTCCACAACGTTGCAGAATCTGGAACCATTGTTAGCGCAAGTCTCGCCCCATCTGGTGGCTCTTACCTCACCATGTTCTTCTTTGCATGGGGCATCTTTTGGGCATGCTATTGGGCATTCTCCCTCATTTACGGACTCGCTAAGAGCTGGGACCAGCAACAACTCGCTTTCCATCTTGCTATGACCTTGACAACGTTGATTCTCATGGGTATCATCTATCTCAAATTCATCCTTCCGGATACCATCATCGTCAAACATTCTCAGAACAAGTACGTCCCTGAACACGTCAAGGACTGGAAGGAATACAAGTGGTGAAGCATATGGCGAAAGATTACAATTTATTCGTTCCTGAAGCAAAGGAAGGCATTGCCAACGCTGGTGAAACCGTCATCAACCGAAGACAGTTCTTACGCTATGGTTTCAATACTGCAACAGGTGTACTCGCAGCATCACTAGGCGTTCTTGGATTTGCTGCCATTCTGCTCCCACCAGGCGGTGGCTCCGCTGGTGACCTCTCCGTCAAATTCTGGGCCAAGGGTCGTGAAGATACAGCATGGTATGGAGCAAAACACCTTCAGTCTATGACGAAGGCCGATTTTGTCGCAGAGGCAGCAAACTCCAGCACAGGAACTGCTGGTGCCTCTGGAGTTTGGAACGGCGTACCAGTCGTTGTAAACTACGTCGAGGACTCAAAGTGGCAAGGATCACCTCTAGACAACAACAAGGCCCGATTCCAAATGATGGAAGGATACGATGAATCTGGGAAATACATCGGACACTTCGAAGATATGGTGGCTATGGACGAACGCATCTATCCTTCAGATGACATCATCATGGTCTTTGGCCGGTGCACGCACCTTTGTTGCATCCCCGGATGGCAACTGGTATCCAACTCCTACACCGACGACACGTGGACCCCAGGTGGGACCGATGATGGTGGAACCAAGTTGTTCTGCATCTGTCATTCCTCTCGATTTGATACAACAGCACTGGAGATGAACACCAACCGTAACCGGTCAAATGGTGCAACCTTCACCTATGCAGGGGTGCGCAAAGCAGGCGGCCCAGCACCAGTAGGTCTTCCCCTCATCCCAGTTGTACTCAACAACGATGTCATTGAAGGCATAACCGACTACGTCGATTGGTTGACGTACTGTGATTGAGGTGATATCATGACAACAATGTTCTGGATTCTTTGGTTCTTCATCGCTTTCATTATCGTTCTTGTTGCCTTCACACTCCGTAAGGAAACAGAAGAAATGCCACGTCGAGAAATTCTCCGTGCTGTTGAGTCAACTGGCGGAATGGGTATTTCCGAACGGGCCTTCCTGTGGGTATTTTCGTGGATGGACACACGGTTCCGCATCCAAGACTACTGGAACATGTCCAAGGGTGCTTACTACAACATGCATCGCCAAATGCCACTCACCCACGCTGAAAAGTACAAGTTGCGCATCATTTGGTACTGGTACCCATTGTACTGCCTTGGTGGCATATCTTTCCTCAGTTTCATCATCCTGGTTTTGACAGGAACCATTCTCGGTATTTACTACGTTCCTGGCGGTGAAGGTGATCCATCACCTGCTTATGCCTCTATGGAATTCATCATGCTCGAGTTACCGTTCGGGTACATCATCCGTGCAGTCCATCACTGGGGAACTCACTTCATGGTCGCATCTGTGTTTTTGCACATGTGCCGTGTGTACTTCACAGGTGCTTACCGAAACCCACGTGAACTCAACTGGCTCATCGGTGTAGCTTTGATGGCGTTAACCATCGTCTTTGGTTACTCTGGCTATTTGCTACCGTGGGACAGTCTTGCATACGGTGCTGCCGTCATTGGGATCAACCTAGCCAACTCCTCTCCATTGATTGGAAAGTACATCGCAACCCTTCTCTTCGGCGGCTCATCCTTGACCCCACGAACGGTAACACGGATGTACTTCATCCACGTCTTCATTCTCCCTGTGATTGTGACAACATTGATCATCATTCACTTGTTTATTGTCTGGGTACAAGGCATTGCGGAGCCACATTGATCGGAGGAATTTGAATGGGATTAATGGAAAATTTAGGACGAGTTGCAACCTCGTATATGGATGAAAAAGCCAAGCTTCAGGAGGCTGGTGAAAAGCGAAAGCGTACCCGCATGGGCCACGGTTTCTGGCCTCATGAAGTTCTTCGAGATACCATTCTGTTTGCGTTCATGGCAGCAGTTCTGTTGTTCTATGCGTGGTTGATTCCACCACCATTGCACGGCGCTGCAGACCCATACGCACAAGCGGGGTTCGTTTTCCCTGATTGGTACGTACTGTTCTCATACGGATACCTACGATGGGGAGAGTATCTTCCTCAATTTACGGTACCGACCGGTTTCATTGGCGACATTGTCGGCCAACCTGTCTTTGCTTGGAACGCTGCATGGTGGGGCGCTGCACTCACTGGCATTCCAGTCGGCATTCTTGCACTTCCACCGTTCCTCGGTGGACGTGAAAAGCGACCTGTTGAAGATCCGTGGTTTGCGGCAGCGGGTGCTGTCTATCTTGCGCACGTGTGGTTCATCTCTGTCTTTTCGATCAACATCTTCCTCGAACTGTACGGGAAAAACCGATCGGATTATTGTAAACTCGATTCACATGGAGATCTGTTATGTGGAACGAGATCACCATGGATTGCTGAAATCTTCAATGCCGTGCCGTGGATACTCACCGGTATGCTGTTATGGATTGTGATCTATTTTGTTGGACGTAATATCCTCGTTAAAGCATGGGGATCTGGATTCACACCGGAACACGGCAAGCGTGTCATTATCGGTGCGCTCGTCATCTCCGCAGGTGCATCGGTTGCTACTTTCGACACCTACGATAACGGATTCTGGGAAGCGGGTGGACTGTTGACCATCAAGGGACTAACACACGACTACTACCCTGAACTGGAGGCAATGCGTACACAACCGTCCGATGTACACGTTCATGAAACGAACGAGTTTACCGATGATCGTGGATACACAGACGGCATTGTACCAGCGGCAGCTTGGCTTAATTGGCAAATCTTCCAGCCCGCTCGAGAAACCATCATCGATTTCAGTGATGCCAACAACCATCAAAACCCATCTGAGGGCGACAATGCTGCAGGCAACACCGTGACCTTTGCCGGTGGAGAAGGCTACACAAGTTCAGGTACATTCACCGTCTCAGGCGAGTACACGGACGAAGCACTTCCAACCGATGTTACCTGCGAATATCGAGCCAGTGAGCGTAAGATCGACGGTGTCAACACCGCAACAATGCTCTCGAGCACCATGAGCGTCACCGACACCTCTGGCAAGGTCCTTGCATCGTTCACGGGCTGTGAAGGGGCGGAAATTAACCTCATGCCAGGGAACTACAACTACGAGTACACCCTAGTCGCATCAGGTGCCTTGGCTCTCAACGATTCAATCACAACGGAAACAACCTACTCTGTTCGTGCGTTCCAACCGCTCCTCTTGTGGGACGACAACTCTGGTGCTCACGCTGGCAAGGTCGTTGATTTGACCAACTCCACAATGATTGCAATGATTCAAGCCGATGGTGGAGCGTATTCGGTCACCGATAACCCATCCTACCATGTCAACCCGAAGGCACTCGACGCTAAGTTGACCTATGCTATGTTCATCCCATGTCTAACCTTTGGTGCTGTTGTCATCGTTTTGTTGCGATCGATGGCACGTGGCTACGAATTCGAGATGAACAAGTGTTACGGCTGTGACCTTTGTGACGATGCCTGTCCAGTTCGATTGTTCAATGGTGGAGACAAACTCAACATCATTTACAACTCATGGAACAATGAGGACGATGGTGTACCGCTGTATTCGTGTCTAACGTGTACAGCATGTACCAATGCTTGTCCTCAGTTGGTTAACTACGATTCCTACGTCGACATTCGACGCAGCCTCATTGTAGGTGGGCCAGCTGCAGAAATTCCTCACACCGTTCTTCAAGCCGTCCTCGCCGCTGAAGCAGAGGAAGCATCCAACGATGACTTCATCCCAGTAGAGGAATACCCAATCTCCTCAAACGTCGGCTACTACCCTGGCTGTGTCGATTATCTCGACCAAGAGATGGTCTTCTCACACGTCAACGAGGGTGAGATGAATCTTGGTGACTCAACAACGGCTGCCTTTACACTGTTCGAAGAAATGGGACACGATGTTTCCTACCTTGGCCGTGACTTCCTCAAGTGCTGTGGCCACGACCAGAAGTGGCAGGGACTTACAGAAGTCTTTGACAAACTCAAAGCCTACAACCAGAAGAAGATCGAAGCATCCGGCATCGATACACTCGTTTCCTCCTGTGCAGAATGTTTCCGTACCTTTGCTCGCGATTACGAGCTTGAAGGTGTCAAGGTCATGCACACGACAGAATACCTCATCGAGAACGGTTTCGATATGCAGCTCTCAACCGATGCAACCACCGTCACCTACCACGACCCTTGTCGTCTTGGTCGACAAATGGGCATCTATGACGAGCCACGTGAACTCATCAACGCCGTTGAGGGTGTCGATCTTGTTGAGATGGAACACCATGGCGAAGACGCCATGTGCTGTGGTGTCTCAAGCATGATGTCATGCAACGAGAACGCTCGAGCACTACGTGTTGCTCGAATGGAAGAAATCAAGTCGACCGGTGCAGACACAATGCTGACTTCTTGTCCAAAGTGTGTTTCACACTTTGAGTGCCTCAAGTTCGAGGGAGATGAACGCTATGAAGACATCGAGATTCTCGATGTTGTGTCCTTCCTCGCTCGTGAAGTCAACGCCAAGAAGAGTGAACTTCCTGCAGCAACTCAAACAGAAGTTGAAGCTTGAAGTTAATCTTCAGATGGTACGTCATCGTCCATACCGACGATTTCGTAATTCGAAGGGAACAGAGCGATCAGAACACCGGCAATGAGACTGATAAGGCCCCACATGAATTCTTGCTGAACAAAGAGAAGTTCAAGTGCGATAACACAGAGAATCAGTCCCCCGATGTTTGAAGTCCAGACGAGCGTCTTGAAGGTTCCAAGCGATACACCGGTTGTCCCTTCCTTGCGGTATGGGCCGAATTCTCCACCAAAACGTTGGGCTGTTGGTTGTTTTCCTTTTTTTGACATGTAACATCACCTCATCGGTCGATCATGCTGATGGCGTCTGTTGGACAAGCGAGAACACACAGACGACAGCCTGTGCACGCATCACGAATGATTTTCGCTTTCTGATTGCTTTCAACGTTGATCAGTGGACTGCGCATAGCAACTTTGTACATCTCAATCGCATCATCATCGCAGACGATGGTGCATTGGTCACAACCAATGCAGAGTTCTTCTTTGACAAATGCAACGGCTGACTCTCCGCCCTTCAATGAGGCGTGTTGCACACCACGTTGGCGATTCAGACTCGTACGGATACGCTTCGCCTCTTCGTCGCGGCGACGCTTCAACTCATCCGAGGACGTCATGGTTCACCTCAACCATGGGTTGCCCTTCAAACTTGGCAACGCTCAAATTAACAAGAAGGTCGCCAAAACAGTAGAATGCACCAACAAGAAGAGGCGGATTCCAAGCTGTCAAACCGGTCCATGGGACGTTGGCAGCCCATGTCCAGTTTCCAAGGAACGTACCCCATAACTCCATGAAAAGAGCAAGCCATACCATAGAAGCATACAGGCGAGGTTCGGGACCCCATTGCGTGAATCCTAGCGTCAAGAGAATCAGCAGAACAGCGGATGTATCGGTCCCTTTGACTGCACCATAGACGACCAAAGGAACAAGTAAGAGAACCAGAGGCATTGGTGAACGTTCAGGAATCCGTTGAGCAACACGGCGTCCAAGATCGAAGAGGAAGTAATGCCCAACGGGAACAAACAATGGCATGAATCCACGTTGATATTCGTAGATGAGCCACACTTCACTGAAGAACAACTCCATAGGTGTAGCAAAAGCAAGGACTGCAATCATCTCGATTCTCTCCTTTCGATCTGTGTTCCAGAAGAGGTAAGAAAAGACACCAATGCACCAAATATCGACTGGCCATTGAGCGTATTTTGCTGAGATGAGAAGTCCAACTGCAATCGTTAGGACATAGAGGACCTCACGACGCATGTCCCTGCTAAGGGTCCAATGTTTAAATCAACCAGTTAGGATTGTCGCAAGGCTTCCGCCTCAAGTCCCATAGCAAGCATCGACAACTCTGACAACAGAGCATGCCAGTTGTGAGCATGCGTCATGAAACTAGAGTCTTCTTCTGAAGTTACAAACAGAGCACTGGGCGAATTGAGATTCCCCATTTCGTCCTTCTTTGGATTGATTCGATAAAACCACGATGATGCATCACCATCAACGAGGTAGACTACGGGTTCAACAGGGGCCCCAGCATCTGTTTGCATTAACGTAGGAACGCCTTCCTGAATGAGGAAATCCTCTGTGTTCGAATTTCCCTTTCCATACATGAGTTTCTTCATTTTTCGATTAGAGAGATTCAGCAATTGTTGACCCGATGTGACTGTCATGATACCGAGTCCATAGGTTCCACGATTGTTCTTGACGTATGCGACAGGTTCTCGGTCAATACCGAGCGCAGCGTATCGTTGTGCCAATTTTGCCAAAAATACATCGACATCGCTTGCAAGTTGGATTCGACAAGCTTCTTTTTCGAGACATTTCTCCTCGGAGACAAACGATTCACAAATCAGGTGCCATGGATCAATGCCGATGATCTCACTGATTTCCTCGATGAGTGGTCGCAAGAAGTCAAAATGTTGAGATTTCTTTCGTTGATACCAACCCATTTGAGGACGAGGAAGAACACTCTTTGTCGAGAGGCCTTCGAGATCACCATCCGTCAAATCGTTGTTCAAGAGAATAAAGTCGGGTTGTTGACCTTGAACCAAGAGAACGTCATCCACGACTTCAACTTGATGCAATGGAAGTGGCCCGTGTATTCCATTCAAAGCGTCGAAGCCATCGAGTTCAGGGTTACCAATCGTACATCGGTATCCTGCACGCTCAACCAACTGACAGAGCGTTCGGAGATTTTCCACATATCCTTGGTTACGAGTGTGTGATTCTGGGTAGATGTGGACCCACTGGCAGTCAGGATGGTGTCGCTCAATGTGCGCAGCGATACGTTCAGTCAGATGTGGCAAATCGGATTCTGAGGTGTTGTTGAAACCTGCAGGGAATTGATTTGCATCGACCACGGCAATCTTCCAACCTGCATCACGAATATCGACACTACCGTATATGGGAACATCAATCTCTGAACGCTTTTGAGCCATCCAAGCAACGATTTCCTCACGCTTTCCCTCAAGTGCAGAACTCAAGTCATGAACGAGCGTCATTAGATAACCTCCGCAAGTAATGCATCGATTGAACGATGGTGTTGTGGCTGATCGTATTCAATGAGATGAAGTGATTCAAACAAACCAAGACCCAATGCAATTTCGGGTTGATGACGAAGAAGAGGTTCACAGAAATTCCATCGTGATGAGATTTCTTCAATCTGTGCGGAGTATTCGTTGAGGCATGAGCTTAGAAGCGTCGGAGAGGTAGCTGTACCAGCAGGCAATTTCTTTCGCTCTACGACGCTTTTCGGTAGTGACGTCAATGAGGCGGCCTTTCGAAGGGCCTTCTTTTCCAGTCCTTCCGAAGGCAATCGTTGATTGCTAGGAAGCGAAAATGCATCTTTTCGATGAGAACGGCCGAGGAATGGAACACGTACCTCTAGCGAATGTGCCATCGAATGTCGGTCAACAAGGCGAAGTTGGAAGTTGCTCAATTGCCCGTGTTCAAGCTCAAACTGAAGCGTGTCTTGCAAACCGCCGAGATGTGTTTGTGGTCGATGGTCCCCCCCCCACCAGCGTTCGTCTTCAGAATCGAGTTCACCTTGTTCAAATTGGCGTGCAAATGGATGATGAAGCATTGAAATCCGGTGCTCGAGTTCGTGGCGATGAGCATTCAAATCAGCATAACGGGGGTATCCTCCATGGATCTCATCAGCTCCTTGCCCACATAGTCCGACGCGTACAGATTTCGCCATGGTTTGGAACAATGGCTGGAAAAACAACACGGAGACATCAAGATCTTCACCATGCCAGGAAAGCGAAGGGAGATGTTGAGCGAAGGAATTCTGCTCCATAATGGATTGATGGTGCATGAGATCGAGAGATGAAGCAACAAGTTCTGCAGCCACCCAATCGGGATTGTCTTCGCTCTCTGCAACGGTCCAGCATTCAGGAATAGGTCGATTGTATCGATACGCAGCATCGTTTGCAACGGCTGCAACAAGGGACGAATCAAGTCCCCCTGACAGAACAATTCCAACGGGAACATCAGCCATCAATCGCTGTCCAACACTGTCTATGAATCCGTCCAAGAGTTTCTGGGCCCCAGTTTCTTCATTGTAATCTTCGAGCGGATTGAGACGTGGAGTTGAGAATCGGTGAGAATCAAGAAGGGTCGGTTCTCCATTATCGAAGGACCAGACTTCGACGGTACCAGGGCGAACCTGATGAACGTCGAGGAACAACGTCGTCGAATCCAATGGATATTCCCAAACCAAACGAGCCATCAATGCCTGCTCATCCAATTGCGGATAGAACTCAGAATGTGCGCGAAGTGCTTTGACTTCGCTCGAAAATACGAGCGAAGAGCCAATTCGTGAGCGAATCAGTGGTTTGATACCCATTTCATCTCGGGCGAGAATCAACTGTTTGTATTGTGGATGCCATAATGCAAAAGCGAACATTCCGTCTAATTGTTGAATCCAAGCGCCATGATCCTTAGCACTTGGAGTTACACTCGCACCCATAGTCTTCTCAAACAAAGCGAGGATGGTCTCGCTGTCACCGGATGTAGTCCAAGGATAATCTGGCATCGAGGAACGTAGTGACTCAAAATTGTAGATTTCTCCGTTCGCAATCAAAACGTTGCCCTCTTGCGATTGAATTGGTTGAGGGCTGCCTTCCAAATCGACGATGGCAAGGCGAGCATGTCCCAAACAGACGGATTCATCGTGCCAAAACCCCGAGCCATTTGGGCCACGATGGTTCTGAAGTTGAATCATCTTCTTGATAATGCTAGGATCAGGAGCACCGAGCATTCCTGCAAGCCCACACATAGACTTGAATAGTCGGCGTTTGCCTATATACCGTTGCTTTTGCTTAACATCACCAAAGCGGATACTTGAACGCTGTCACAGCGAGCAAGATTACTGCGATACCGAAAAAAGTGTAGTAAACCGATTGTGGGGGTCCTTTGGATTCATCGTCGCCGTACATGCTTACCAACAAACGCTCCTAGAGGACTCAATTCTTGAATATGGCGGCGAGAAAGTCTCACATGACGCCCAAAAATGGGTCAAAAATGAGAACCACAGCGAGAGGAATCAACAACATCGTTGCGTTATCATCGATGTATCGTAACCGAGGCCATTCTGCTGCAACACAAATGGGTGCCATCATGGGCACCAAGACCCAAGGCGTTTCAACCAAATACGCACATGCAGCCCAAATGATGGCGATTCCGAGCATTCCAGCCCAAATAACAGTCTGCGTTGAAGCACCTTTTCGACGTAGTTCACCAAGCAGAGGATCGCCTAGTGAAAGGCTGAGAATCAATGGATAAGCATAGGCTGCTTCCGGAGCGAGAAGAAACACCATTCCGACGCCAAGAGCACCCCATGCTAAAGCCGAAACTTGCTTAGCCTCGTAGGATCGCTGACCAACCACGGTCCAGCCCATGCGTAATCGAAGAGCTTCTGCAAATACGGCAATCATGATGATTGAAGAGACGACTTGAGCCAGCGAAAGTGAAACTGCATCTGCGACATCTTGTCCGAGTTCAAAATACAATAGGGGGAGAAACGACATCGCAAGGTGAATACCTCTGCGCAAAATATGGCCGGACATGCCTCCAACAGATAATTCGACAGGATTTGTGAGTTCGACTTGATCACTCATTTCCGTTCCTCAGTTGAGCGTATGCATCATCAAAGGACATCAATCCTTCCTCAATACTTGACAGGAGGGTATCGAATTTGGAATGCTCAAGAAGTTGCCGTTCATGATGCGAAAGAAGTCGCTCTCTCCAGCGTGCGCGCCCTGCACGAGTTGACTGTTCAAGCGTCAACAGCATCGATGAGGCTTCGGCTACACCTGTGCCATGAAGGGCACTAACGAGGAGAATATCAGGTGCGTCCTCGTGACCGAGATGAAGCGATTCACGTAATTCATCAGCATGCCGTTGGGCACCATCCAAGTCTGATTTGTTGACAATGACTGCATCAGCAAGCTCCAACAAACCAGCTTTCTCTGCTTGCACTCCATCACCACGGGCAGGTCCCTCGACCAAAACAATCCGATCTGCAACAGCGGCACATCGGACCTCTGATTGACCAGCTCCTACAGTCTCAATCACGACTTTATCCCAGCCAACATGAAGAAGACAAAACGCCATCTCACGGACAACAAGCGGAACGGAGCCACTGGTTTTTCGTGTCGCTACAGAACGGACATAGACAGAATCCTTTCGATCGGCATCATCAACGATACGCATTCGGACGCGATCTCCGAGAAGCGCACCTCCTGAACGTGGAGAAGAGGGGTCGACAGCAAGCACAGCAACTCGCAAACCATGGTCAACCCACTCATGGAGCATACAATCGAGAAGACATGATTTCCCAACACCTGGAGGCCCAGTTAGGGCAAGGATGTTCCAATCAGAATCATTTCGTTGGGGCTCTTCAACCTTCAATTCACCGTTTTCAATCGATGAAAGCAAGCGAGCAAGTGCGCGACGGTCTCCAGAAGATGCGGCATCAAATCGCTTGTCCAAGGTCTCACCTTCACGCTGATTGGTTCCAATGCCATCCTGCGCCGTGCCCCACACCCGCATCATCACGCATCACAGCAGTTGCAATGAATTCGACCATTTCCTCAGAGGTTGTGCCTGGTCCAAACAACGCACGGACACCTGCTTCGAACAATGGAGGCCAATCGTCTTCAGGGATAATGCCACCTCCAAAAACAATCACATCGCCCATGTCATGTTCACGGAGTGTTTCACAGATACGAGGAAACAAATGGCCGTGCGCTCCAGAAAGTGAAGAGAGTCCAAGCAGAATAGCGTCCTCATCACGAACCGTTTCAATAATCTGCTCAGGGGTTCGGCGTAATCCTGTATAAATGACTTCATGACCAGCATCTCGAAGTGCACGTGCTACGACCTTAGCGCCTCGGTCGTGTCCATCGAGCCCGGGCTTTGCGATGACAATACGCAGTGGTTGGTCCATGTCACGACCATTGGACTGATGGTTATGAAAGAGTCGTTGAAATCCACATAGGCATGAAGATTCGGGGATGATATCAAATGTCAGTTCCAACAACATCGTCCATGGCTTGGGAGTCGGACCCTCCGCACCTCCAACCGAGCAAAGGCTATCTTAGGGTTCGGAGAGTCAATCGAGCCATTATGGAAACATGGTTTCGTGAGATTTCCACTGTCGACGTTGATACGCTTCCTGAAGACGGCGGAATCATCTACACGGCATGGCATCCAGGTGGCCTCATAGATCCTATGCTCATGATGGCGGCATTACCCGGTGGATTGACGTTTACTGCGAAATCTACCTTGTTCAAGATTCCAGTCCTTTCTCGCATCATGAAATGGATTGATGTTCAGCCGGTTGAGCGAGAGCAAGATGGCGTTGCAAGCCCCGAAGAGCGCAAAAAAGCCAATTCAAAGCTCATCGATACATTGGCTGAACTCGTTGCCAACGGTGAGCGGATTGCCATTTTTCCAGAAGGCATGAGTCATACGGAATCGTCCGCAGTTGAATTGAAAACAGGTGCTGCTAGAATCCTTCTCGAAGCCCATCGAAGAGCGGTCGAAAAAGGAAAGCCAACGCCGAACATCGTCCCGATTGGATTGCATTACAGTGATCAACATTCCTTCCGTGAACGCGTAAGCTTGCAAATTAATCGTCCTCTTGAAGCACCCCCCTTGCCCCAAACAGATGGGTCACCACAACCCTCTGAAGAAGAACTTGTCCAACATGGAGAAGAAGCTCATGACCGTGCTTGGTGCAAGGAAGTAACGTCGCTTCTGCAAACGGAGATCAACCGAACAAGTCATGCACAGGAGTCATGGGAGGACCGCGAATTGGTCTGGCGTGCCCGTAGAATGATTCACACCATTCGCAGTGGTGAGAACGTTTCCAAAATCAGTTACAACGAGGCTGTTCTCGGTTCTCGACGTGTTCGTGCAGCATGGCAATACTTCTCAGTCAATGACCCCGACCGAACGGAAGAAATCGAGACGAAGTTCAAAGAACATCACAAGGACATGGAGCGTATTCAATTGCGTTCATGGGAGTTGCAAGATCGAAGAAAGAAGATTTCAAAGAAAGCCTTTTTCCGGAACCTCGCATTCTGGATTTGGTCCGCATCATGGATGCTAGGATTTGTAACTTGGTCTGCTATGATTGCCACAGGTGTGCCCTATTTGTTTGTGCGATTCTTTGTTTCAGTGAAGGCCAGTAGGCAAGAAAATAAAGCAGGCATTGGGTCGATGAAACTGCTCTATTCCATTGGTCTGTATCCATTATGGTGGCTGTTTTGTGCCATCACACTCGGATGGTTCATTGCCTCTGCATCATCACCACTTCAAGATGTCAATTTACCTGGTTATATCCTACCAGTTCTTGCTGCAATTCCATGGATGCTTGTCTCGATCATCCTTCTGTTTTGGTGGCCAGTTTCGGCTCGACTGCATTTGAAGTTGTATCAACGACTGAGCAAGTCATGGAAGAGTCTGAGATTGTGGTTCAAATTAAGAAGCGGCCAAATCGAATGGGAGTCACTGATTCAATCACATCAAGCCCTCGCTATGGAGATGGCATCGATTGGGGATGGTTTGATTCTCCCGGGCGATCCTGATTGGCAGGAACCACCTGCAGGAAAAGACGATTGGGAAATGGTACAATTCCGGCCCTCTGAAGGTTGATGTTTGCCGGTTTTTTGAAGGGCAACGAATAAGGGCGTTATGCCCAACCCAGTGTTGGTGAGAAGTCTGTCATCTACGGAACAACGTCTCAATGATCTGCGTGCTCGAAAGGCTCGAAGCGAGGCTGGCGGTGGCCAAGCTCGCATTGATGCGCAACACAATCGAGGAAAGATGACGGCTCGTGAACGTCTTGACATGTTGCTCGATGAAGGCACATTCCAAGAGATTGATGCCCTCGTTGAACATCGTTGTCGCGACTTCGACATGGATAAGAACGTTATTCCAGGCGATGGTGTCGTAACCGGACACGGCAAAATCAACGGTCGTGAAGTCTTTGCCTTTGCACAAGATTTCACCGTCTACGGGGGCTCCCTGGGAGAGATGCATGGGCTCAAGATTTGCAAGGTTCTCGACATGGCCTTGAAAACAGGCCGTCCTGTGATCGGTCTCAACGACTCTGGTGGCGCACGAATCCAGGAAGGTGTTGCTTCCCTTGGGTCCTATGCTGAAATTTTCTTCCGAAATGTCCGTGCATCAGGAGTCGTGCCACAAATCAGCGTCATCATGGGTCCATGTGCAGGCGGTGCGGTGTACAGTCCTGCCATAACTGACTTTGTCATCATGGTCGATAAAACAGCACACATGTTCATCACCGGACCTGAAGTCATCAAGACCGTTACCAATGAAGTTGTTTCCTTTGAAGACTTAGGCGGAGCGATGACACATGCCTCGAAATCTGGCGTGTCTCACTTCACGGCAGACAGCGATGATGCTGCTATTCAACTCGCCCGAGATCTCTGCGATATGTTTCCATCAAACAACATGGACCGAGCACCTATCCGAAAGACCTCAGACAGTCCAGACCGCTCTTGCGATGCATTGACGGAGTTGATTCCGGAGGACACAAACAAGCCATATGATGTCACGGACGTCGTTCGCGAAGTCCTCGATGATGGAGGCTTTTTGGAAGTTCAAGCGGATTATGCCATGAACATCGTTTGCGGGTTTGGCCATCTTGCTGGACACACTGTCGGTGTTGTTGCCAACCAACCGAAGGTCCTTGCAGGATGTCTCGATATTGATGCAAGCGACAAAGCAGCTCGTTTCGTTCGATTCTGTGATGCATTCAACATTCCAATCCTCACCTTTGAGGACGTCCCAGGATTCCTCCCGGGGACCAACCAAGAATGGGGAGGTATCATTCGACACGGTGCAAAGTTGCTCTATGCGTATGCAGAGGCGACCGTTCCAAAACTGACCGTCATCCTTCGCAAAGCCTACGGTGGAGCATACGATGTCATGTCCTCGAAACATATCCGAGGTGATTACAACGTGGCTTGGCCAAGTGCTGAACTTGCCGTCATGGGTGCAGATGGAGCTGTTGAGATCATACATCGGCGACGCATCAAGAACGCTCGAAATCAAGAGCAAGAGCGTGAGCGTTTGGTCCAAGATTTCACCGACACATTCGCTAATCCATACAAGGCTGCAGCCATGGGTTACATCGATGATGTAATCGAGCCAAGTGAGACCCGTTCTCGACTTTCACGAGCCTTGCTCATGTTGCTTGAAAAGGAAGAAATTCGCCCTGCAAAAAAGCACGGGAACATCCCATTGTGAGGCATAAGCATGGCCGACGAAGCAACACGACGAATGGCGGCTCTTGCAGCAGTTCTCAGCCTTGTTGAAACCGGTGATGATGCATCGCAGCGAGGACGTCAACGTGGTGAGGCTTGGTCACAAGACCATCGAAGAATGAACATGGGTCGCTCCTCACTCATGCACCATCGAAGCAACAGAAGCCCTTGGAGATGATACGATGACAGAAAAGCGTACAGTCAAGATCAACGGTGAAGAACTTGAAGTTGAAATTACAATCAACGATGATGGAAGTTACGATGCAACGGTCGAAGGCCAAACCTTCACCGTTGAAATTCCAAACGCTCAAGCAGCACCGCGAGCCCGTCGAGGCGGTGGATCAAAGAAGAAGAAATCCGGTACAGTGTCTGCCAACATACCAGGAAAGGTTGTCACAGTTGAAGTCAAGGAGGGCGATGTCGTCGAGGAAGGTCAAGTCATTTTGATTCTCGAAGCGATGAAGATGCAAAATGAAATTCAAGCCCCCGTTGACGGGATGGTCGTAAGTGTTTCATGCGAGGAAGGCCAAGCCATAGAGGCCAATGTTCCACTGGTCGTTATTGAACCAAATTCGACCGGAGAAGATGCTTGAAGGGCAACAATTCAAGTGGGATGAAGATTAGGTGATGACATGACAGACGGACCTGCGTGTGACTATCCTGGATGTGGAGAAATCGGTGTCATCATCTCACGACTCTCCCCGGAGGGATACCTCGTCGCTACGGGCAAGAAGGCTTACTCCTTCCGTGAAGCCTACCGCCGCTTTCATTACTGCAACAACCACCATGATGAGTTGATGAACGGGGTCTGGTCTCGCGTCCGAAAGCCAGACGACAAAAGCGATGGCCATGTCGCACCTACAGCCATTTGAAATTCGTTTCATAGGCGTAGTGGTGATATACCTCCAGTGTCTGGAAGGCATATGCTCGTCGCCAACAACAAGACTTCATCGAAAGCAACCTCCGCTCTTTTGACCCTAATGATGATTCTTTCATCACTTTTGGTCGTTCTTTCTCCAGCGGTTCATGCCGTCGGACCCAACCAGAGCGACATGGGCATGGCTTCTGGGGATCTTCCAGACAACCTGACCACACCGACCAGTGTACCAAACCTCATTTTCACCGGATCTACAAGTGGCTCTGGAGAGTTGGTTTCACTTACGGACGAGTACGATTACCTTCGCGTTGCGCTCAACAGCAACGAAGGTCTCGCTGCGGAATTGTCCTTTGCTTCAGGCGATGATTTTGATTTGTCCATCTACGATTCAAACCAAAACCAAATGGCCTACTCCTACTACAGCAATCCTGAAACCGTTAGCACGAACAGCAGCCTGACCAATCACGGTGGCATGGTGTATATCGAAATCGCTGCCTTCTCCTTTGCCGGAACCTCTGGAGCTTGGAATCTTACATTGACCAAATTTACAGTCAGCAACGGAACTGGTGGTGGTGGAAACGGTTCAGGCGGAGGAGGTTCATCAGTGACCAACTGTACCGGATCGGGAACTGTTGTTTCTGACATCCTCGAGCCAAATGATGCAACGTCAACTGCTACTCAGGTATCCATACTTCCTGTGATCTGCACTGGTTTATCCATCCACTCCTCTTCGGATGTGGACTATTTTGAGATCGACATGATCACTGGCGTCACATACTACGTCAACGTCACACTGAACAACGCAAATGGCGACCTCGATACAGGTTGGGATACAGCCGGTGGGCAATTCCTTGACAGTTCAGGAACGACGGGTAATATCGAGTCAATGCAGGTCACAGCGACCGCAAACCAAACCACGTACGTTGACGTCTTTGGATGGCTCGGAGCAACCAACACTTACGACATCGAAATAACTACCGACAATCCTGGAGGAGGACAGAGTCTCGAAATGGCGTACGTGGACATCGTGAATGACACAAACGCCACGCTATCCTTTGTCGGATTGCAATCAAATACAACATACAACTACACGACGGTGCTAACTCAGTCGATGATTGGAAACACATCTGTATCCTACACTCTCGGAAACGGGACCTTCAATTCCTCAAACTCTACAACGTACTCCGTCAATGTCAGTTACACGCTAGAGAGCAACGAATCAACGCTCGAAGTCGTTACGCTTCTTTACGATGCCAATGGGGCCCTGATCACAACAGGATCTGATGAATTCGAGATCGATATGCTCGTCGTTGATGCAACATCATCAACAACAGGAGACATCAATCTCACAAACTTGAGCATTGGAACCACATATGACTTGTACTGGATTGTTTATGACGAGGACGTTTTCATCACGGCCTACCTCGCAAACAACAACAGCATTCCTGCTGGATTGAATGCTTCAATTATTGACGAAGATGTAGACACATTTACTGCGCAATCTGAAACGCGGAACTACAACGTCACATGGGCAGGTCCAACCACAACAAGTTTCCATGGATTTGTCGCAATCCTCAGCGTTAATGGCACGGTTATCAACCTCGAGAGCAATGAAAACTTCACGGCTGCAGATGACGATTCCTTCATCCCACAACTTCCATCTATTGTCATTAGCAGCGTTTCATCAAGCGTCAATTCATCAACGAACGACGTTACAACTCGCGGTCTAGACCTCATTGTTGGTGACACCTACAAATATCGAATCAAAATACTTGATTCCGGAAACGCTACTGTAGCCCAATCTCCGCTGACCACCGTTACAGCAACATACCAAGGCATGAGTCTTGGCACTTGGAATTACACAACCCCGACCGCATCGGGCACCTATTGCGCATTTGCGGAGTTGTACGAGGCGGATGGAACACAACGTATTGGGGACCGTAGTTGCTTTGCATTGATTTTTGACTCTGATTTTGATGGTGTAGCCAATGAGCTCGATCAGTGCCCATCAAGTCCTGCAGGCGCCTTAGTCGACCAGTACGGATGTGCTGCAAACCAGCGTGATACCGACGGTGACGGCGTCAACGACAACTTGGACGACTTCATCTACGACTCCTCGCAGTGGTCCGATCAAGATGGGGATGGTTACGGTGATAACCCGAATGGCAACAATTCTGACGCCTTCCCATCGGATTCAACACAATGGTCTGACCAAGATGGGGACGGTTACGGTGACAACCCGAATGGAACGTACCCGGATGCCTTCCCAACAGATTCGACCCAATGGAGCGACATGGATGGAGATGGTTACGGCGATAATCCTACCGGGAATAACGCAGACCTATGGACGAACGATAGTTCCCAATGGTTCGATTCTGATGGTGACGGATATGGGGACAACCCGACTGGAACCAACGGCGATGCGTTCCCGAACGATGGCACACAATGGTCTGATCAAGACGGTGATGGATTTGGTGACAATCCAAACGGCACAAACCCTGATGCTTTCCCTAATGACGCAACGCAATGGTCAGATTCGGATGGTGACGGTTACGGTGACAACCGTAACGGAAACAACGGTGATCGATTCCCGAACGATGGCACACAATGGTCCGATCAGGACAACGATGGCTACGGTGACAACCAAGCAGGAAACAACCCAGACGCGTTCCCATCAGAAGGCACACAATGGTCGGATACTGACGGAGACGGTTATGGTGACAATCAAGGAGGAAAGGAAGCTGACAGATTCCCGAACGACAACACCCAGTGGAGTGACATTGACGGTGACGGCTATGGAGACAACGCCAATGGAAACAATCCAGATCTTTGCCCAAACACCCCGTTTGGACAAGCAGTCGATTCAACAGGATGCTCAGAGAACCAACTCGATGATGATGGTGATGGAATTACCAACAATCTCGACGTTTGTCCCAACACTCCTGCTGGAGAAGCAGTCAATTTCAATGGCTGCTCTGACACAGAACTCGATGGTGACCTTGATGGTGTAAAGGATGCATACGATGATTGTGTAGCAACGCCACTTGGATCAACTGTGGATGCTGTGGGATGTGCAGATTCTGAGAAAGATACGGATGGTGATGGAATCACCGATGACATCGATCAATGCCCTGCCACACCGACTGGTAGCACTGCTAACATGTTTGGATGCTCTGCTGAAGAGCGAGACCAAGACGCTGACATGGTCGCTGACAGTGACGACCTTTGTGGTTCAACACCTTCAGGCGAGGCTGTCGATGCCAACGGTTGCTCCGATACGCAAAAGGACGGTGACAACGATGGTGTTTCCGATGCAGTTGATACATGCGCTGGAACCGCACCATTGGCTTTGGTCGATGAAAACGGTTGCAGTTCTGCTCAACTCGATGACGACATGGATGGAGTCTACAACAATGAAGACATTTGTCCTGCAACACCTGTTGGAGAAGCTCCGGATTCCGATGGTTGTGGAGCAAGTCAACTCGACGATGACGGCGACACCATCAACAACG
>CALDQY010000072.1 GCA_937911445.1 uncultured Rhodobiaceae bacterium
AGCTACTGGAGGAGCGGCTGTACTGATTCTTGGATTGGGCATGGATACGCCTTGGGCACCTTGGGAGAGAGATTCAAACGTCATGTTCCCTCCAGTGTTGTTCACGTTGGCTACGTTTGTGGCAACGGTTGCCTTTTGTGCAGGCACAGTCGTTTACCACACCTTACTGAAATCCATGACCAACGATGAGGACAAATGGTGGAGAATCAGTGGTGGCGTGTTTTTGCTTGCATACGGTATGTACTCCTTCGGATCAGGAACTTTTGAGGCAGCAATCATGCTCAGTCTTCTGCATCTCATCGTAGGAATTCCGGCCCTCATCCTCATACCACGCGCTCTCAAGAACAAGACGAACAATATGGTCCAAACTTGAGCAAAGGGTACCCATTGAAGGAACGGGTCATCAGAGGGTCGCCATCGATGAACACCAATGATGGAACTTCAACCGACACGGTCAATGACACGCACGTGGTCACCACGCATGTTAAGCGTCATCGGAATAGGTTGTTCGTACAATTCCATACTGACCTCTTCCTTGGTTTCGGAAACACTCGTGACACGAGCTTTCTCACCCTTGAATGCACCAGAGACAATCTCGACGATGCAACCAACTTCGATACCAGAGGTAACAGCCTTTGGCTCGAGGTATGGGAGAATGTCCATGAGAGGCGCCTCACCAGGGAGAACTTGCTTTGCGTTCTTGAGTGGTGTCTGCGATATTCCACGTCGTGCGGTTGGATCACGGCCACCAGAGCGACCAATCAACTTCTCGACGTGGTGAAGTGCACTGGATTCAACAAAGACGTAGCCACGCATATTGTTTGGGTGAAGGACTGAGAAGATTTCACCTTGAAGCGCAGTCAATGAACCGCTACCGTGGAGACGAGCGTACATTTCGTCAGCAACGCGAAGTTCAGAACCAATTGCCGTCTTGACGATGTACAGGAACGAACCAACGGAACCGTACATTTCACGGAACAACTTGTCCGCACCTTCCATATCCATGTTTGAGAAAAGACAGTTCTTGTCTTGGAGTGTACCAGGATCGACCCATTCGTAGCCGACGTATCGGCCAGCGGGGGTAACTTCTTCGGAGCTGGTCGCCACGAGAATTGGCATAACATCCACCAAGTTTCGACCCATGTCGATACCACGCTCTGGTCCAGTTCCGATGTATTCGAGTGTATCAAGAGGAAGGCCTGTCGCTTCGGAAACACGTGCAAGAACTTCTTCTGGTGTATCTCCAACGCCCCAAACACCGTCCCAGAGTCCTGGGAAATCGTTGTCATCTTTGCCTCTGCTCAAAAGCAAGAGTTTCTCTTCAAATCGTACAAACGCGATAAATGCTTCAGTCATGATCCCACCGCCTCATCCTCAGATTCCGAATACATCGTGAATCAACCAAGGAATGAAGTTGTCCATGACGACCAGGAGAATGAATCCAATCGCACCAAGGACGAAAAGTCCGATGCCACAAACAATGCTTGTTTGCTTGAACTCCTGAGGAGTTGGCTTTCGAGCCATTCGAATGATTCGAGCCCAAGAACCGCGAGAAATCTTGCGGAATTGGGCCTCAATCCAGTCTTGGCGGTCCTGAACAACATCTTCAAACGAGCGGGATTCGCTTTTTTCATCAGACATGGTACAACCTCGTGCTTTCTAACCGACCTAACCACCCATTATAACCGCTTCCATCGAATCCAGAGTCAATTTTTGTTCAAAATTTCGGCAAGAGTTGATGAGGGGTGAATGTATCCAATGTGTGTATGGCTTCACCAGACCCGTATGCTACATTGGGTGTTTCCCGCGACGCATCGGACGCTGAAATCAAGCGTGCATTCCGTAAACTCGCACGCAAATACCACCCCGATCGAAACCCTGATGACAGTGCTTCTGAAGCCAAATTCAAGGAGGTTCAAGCCGCATACGAAACCATCGGTGATGCTTCGAAGCGACAAGAATACGATCAGAAAAAGCGCATGGAGAACATGTTTGGTGGAGGCGGTCGCTCACCCTTTGGCGGTGGGATGGGTGGCGGATTCGAGGATCTGATTGGACAAATGTTCGGAGGGCAGCAACAGAATCCCTTCCAGCAACGACGACGCCCTCCACAGCAACAAGCCAAAGGGACGGATGTGCATGTGTCTGTCGATATCGACCTCGAAACTGCTGAGAACGGTGGAGAAATCCAATTCCAAGCTCAGCGACTCAAGGTTGGAGCGAACAACGTTGCATCGAAGGTGCAACAAAATTTCAAACTCAAACTCAAGCCAAATGTACAGCACGGAACCGTCAAACGCCTCAAACAACAAGGGAACGAACATCCTCAAGGCGTGCCGGGAGATCTTCACGTCACGCTTCGAATCGATGCTGGCGAGGGACGACGTTGGGAGAATGGTATCCTGATTCAAGAAATTGTCATCCCATATTCCACCATGATGCTAGGTGGAAAAGTCAAGATTGAGTTGCTCAACGGGAAATCAGGTTTGCTCAAAGTCGGTGAAAACAGTCAACCTGGTGACCGGAGGCGGATGGCTGGGGCCGGTTACAACGGTGGCGATCTCGACCTCGAATTTGTCCTTGAAGAGCTCGATGCTCTAACGGAAGAACAACGTTCAGCAATCGAAGCATTGCGAGACCTCGGGCTGTGAAACCATGGGCCGACAGCATCGAAACTCCCCAAAACAGGGTCCTGATTCCGAGCGCTTGTGGCGTCGTTTGACATCCTTGTTCAAATCTGACGATGAGTGGAATAAGCATTGGTCGGCCGATGAATTCGTTGACTTTCTCATCGAACATGAAGCTCGACCTCCAAGTCGAGAAGACGCCAAGGCCTATCGAAAACGGATGCTTGGTGATGTTCAGGATTTGATTCGATCGTCTCGGAAACGCGGCCAGCACTTCAAGTGGGAAGGAAACAACACCGTATCTGCACGAACACAGGAATCCATCATTGAGATTGAACAAGCGGTCGCAGATTGGTCTGCTCGGCTATCACGTCTTGAGAATAAATCACTCTCTGATTCGGATGGATGGCGAGATATCCTTGAAGCGTGGGAATGTATGATCGTGAATGCACCAATTTCGGACAACATTCGACTTCAT
>CALDQY010000073.1 GCA_937911445.1 uncultured Rhodobiaceae bacterium
GAGGAGGGAGCAATCGAAACGTTGCTCGTCGCCATTGATTTGCTTCGCGATGAGGAAACAGAGGTTGATGGTGTGATGTTGAGCTCATGGATTCGTGGGCTCGATGATATTGGCGGGAAATTGGTTCAATGTTCAACTGAACACGATGCAGGTGAACAACTGATGGGATTAGGCGGAGTCGTAGCTCTGCTTCGCTACAAGATGGTGTGAGCATGAAAATCGTTCACTTTTCTGAATTGGGCGATAATGTTCGAGAGGAGATGAAAGGTGCTCGGTGGATTTTACTTCGTCAAGACGAAATCCAAGATGCCCTCGGAGCATTGATGTTTGCAGAGCTGGATGGCGTACTGGTTGCCGTTGATCATCGGGACTCAATTCCCGATGATGGATTATGGCGACGTGCCGTCCATTTGCTCCTCGTGTCGAGTGATCAAGATGCAGATGAAATTCGCTTGAAAAGTGGAATCACAAAGGTCGTGGCAAGCGACGATACGTCGCTTGAGGAACACCTGTGGTAATGGGTCCGGAGGGAATTGAACCCTCGATCTTCGCCTTGTAAGGGCGACGTCATAAACCCCTAGACCACAGACCCAACCTTCCGTCGTTGGTGACGTATTTGAAACGCTTGGCAATGCAATAACCTCAAAACCGATGTGGAATCACAGCGAATCAATGGACGAAGAGGCACAAGCCGCTGCGGCCCGGTTGGTTCGCCGTCTCAAGGACGGATATACAATCACCATTGCCGAATCGTGTACTGGTGGCTTACTAGCGAGTACACTCACCGATATCGCTGGAGCAAGCAAGTGGTTCAATCAATCCTGGGTGACGTACTCCTATGACGCCAAAATTCGTGAATTGAATGTTGATCCAAAAACACTTGAAAAGCGAGGAGCAGTATCTGCAGAGGTAGCGATTCAGATGGCACAGGGAGCACTCGCTCGAGCTAATGCAGACATTGCAATCTCAATCACTGGAATTGCAGGCCCAAACAACGATGGCACCAAGAAGAAAGTTGGATTCGTCTATGTTGGTATTGCATCACGAACATGGGCAATTGCAGAGGCAACTCAGATCGGAGGAAATCGCCAAGAGAACAAACAAGGCTTCGTGCATTTCGCACTACTTACGGCCATTCGTCACTGGGACCAAGCGATGGAACTTGCGGAACAAACGCTCAAGGACGAAATAAAACAACGTGAAGAGCAAGCCAGACTCAAGGCACTTGAAGAAATTGAACGTAACAAAAGAGCAGCAGCGGCTGCACAATCTGCAGAATGGCAATCCCAGTCGTGGTCAGGAGATTCTGCTGACGATTCTGATTCAAATCTTGGAACGGATGTTGAATGGTCGAGTGATTCAGCAAACGAATGAACATGAAGCCTTTTGGAGGGTCGCCCCCCATTGGTAATTATGACTGCGGAATGGGGTGTAATTTCGCAGGAATTGATGAAACGTGGAATACTTGTTACCACGGGTGTAAAAGAGATATTGCTTACACTTGATGACCCAATGAAGGTGTTGAATCAAGCATCAAATGTCGGGTTTGAACGAGGGATGCTATCGGTTGATTTACTCGACAAGATGATTCAGGAAGCAATGCCAAAAGGTCCCACAGATGCTGAAAAAACAGCCGTATCAATCGGGCGAACCATAGCACCAATCAAGGAACGAGAACCAGTACAAATACAGTACAGAAACAACCTTCCAGATTGGAAGGAAAGAGATTTTTCGGGAATTGCAACTGATGTTGACAATGACATTTTGGTCCACTACGATATCACAGGGAACAGCACCACTGAAGGCAAAATGGGGCACATACAAGCATGTTTCAATGATCGCTTGGATAGTATTCGGAAAATGATCGTCAAGAATTCAAGGTTACCGAGAAAACCTCAGGAAATTGGACGACTCAATGTTGAGTATCGACGATACCAAGGCTACGAAAATCTTGCTGTGGCGATTGGATTGGTCAATGAACCACGTCACACTAAGAACGGCCATCTCATGTTTGGACTTGAAGATGAAACGGGAGAAATGAATTGTTTGCTCACCATTCGCCAAGGAGACGATCGTGATCGAATGCATGAGCAAGTTGTTGAAGCGGGATTAATGCCTGATGATGTGCTTGGAGTCAGCGGCTCATTTTCGCAAACAGGCGACATCTTCTATGTTGATGATTTGTTCTTCCCGATGAAAGATAGACACGAAAAGAAGAGCGCACATATTGGAGTGAGTGTAGCGTTCTTGTCCGATATTCACGTAGGTTCGAAAACCTTCCTTGAAGCACAATGGCACAAGATGGTCCGATGGTTCCACACGGATCCACTTGCAAAGACCATCAAGTATCTCATTTTGAGTGGAGACTGTGTCGACGGTGTAGGAATTTATCCCGGCCAAGACAAGGAACTCGCAATCACCGATTTGTTTGGACAATACAGTGAATTTGCACGATTATTGGAACTTCTACCGGATTGGGTTGAGTGCGTCATGCTTCCAGGCAATCACGACGCAGTTCGACCAGCTGAACCACAACCAACGTTTGAGAAGGACATTCAGCAGGATTACAACAAAACGACCTTTGTTGGAAACCCTTGTGATTTCTCATTGCATGATGTACGTCTACTCTCTTATCATGGTAAATCGATCGATGACTTTGTGGCTGGTTTGCGAACAGTCACCTATTCTGAACCAGTGGAGGCGATGAGACAGATGCTCAGAAGGCGCCATTTAGCCCCACAATGGGGGGGTAAGACGCCATTATCTCCAGAACTTGAAGACGGGCTAGTCATTCGTGAGGTTCCTGACATTTTTGTTACAGGACACGTACATGGTCATGCTTGTTTGGATTTCAGAGGAACAACTCTTGTGTGTTCATCCACATGGCAAGATCAAACATCTTATCAGAAGATGCTGGGATTCCAACCGAAGCCATGTATGCTCACAATTGTGAACTTACAATCGCACAAATCGACATCAATTCCCTTCGCTTGAAGGTAATGCAATGTGATCAAGAATCTTCGCTAGATTTTTTTCCTTTACGATGGGAACACCAGCTTCTGTGAAAGCGTTGAGCGAAGATTCACGGCTTGGATTGAAGCCAATGAATCCACTACCCGCTACCATCATCGAGAGATCCATCTCAGAGTCCCCTACCGAAACAACCTCTTCTGGTTTGAATCCGTGCATCTGCATCAATCGATTGATCACATCGCCTTTCCCACTCGCATGTAGGCGACAAATACCATTATCGGTAAGGAATCCATCTGCATCGAATTCGAATCCATTAGCGATCCAATCGTCTACTTTGAGCATGGCAGCAATGCTGCTGACAAACAAATCGACACCAGCGCTAACAATGGCCACGTAGACCCCAGCATCCTGCAAAGCTTGCACCGTTTCTCGAGCACCCTTCATCAGGGATACGCCCGAATACATTCGAAACAGTTCATCTTTGTGAATCGGATCTTGTATCGCTTTCCAC
>CALDQY010000074.1 GCA_937911445.1 uncultured Rhodobiaceae bacterium
AATAGCCCCCATATCCCCTGAGTCAAGCAATGTGTTTGTTTCATTTCCTTTGACGGGTTCTTTACACACTTCACATTCAACAGGCTCAATTTGGTCAATGCATCCATCTTGATTCTCATCCATTCCAGAGGAATCTACGTAAGGGCATGCATCGAAGTTGTTGGAATCAGCAGTGTTGAGTGGCACTGTATTGTACACACCATCATCATCAATGTCAAGATCACATGCATCGCCAACCCCATCTCCATCTGTATCAATTTGGCTTGGATTGTAATTTGAAACACAGTTGTCCTCTCCAATGAAGTGGCCGTCTAGATCAGAGTCTCCTTCATTCTGATTTTCTGATTCATCTATGCAACCATTTTGATTTTCATCTTGACCAAGTGCATTCGTGTATGGACATTCATCCTCGGAGTTGTCAACACCATCGTTATCCGTATCGTCGAGATACAAATCACAAGCATCAATGAAGCCATCGTTGTCATTGTCAACTGAATCATCACCATATGGACATCTATCCTCAGTATCAACTACACCATCGCCATCGGAATCATCTACGCACCCATCTTGGTTGAGATCGAGATTTGCATCCGCATACGTAAAAGGGCACATATCAAGGTTTGAACCATGGGTTAAATCGAGTGGAATCGAATTGATGATGTCGTCACCATCAATGTCGTCATCACAGACATCTCCAAGTTGATCGTTATCATGATTCATTTGGTCAGCATTCCAAACATTTGGACAGTTGTCGTTCGAATTAGAGATTCCATCGTTATCCCAATCCTCCTCATGGTTAACATACATATGCGTATCTAGATAATTGGGTACGCCATCTAAATCATTGTCTGCAGCGAGAACAACCCCTTTGTGACGGGCATCCAAACCGACTAAGCTCGCAACATAACCATTGCTCGTTACCTGAGTAAAACTATCCCATCCTCGCAAACCTGTATACTCCATGACTCGTGAATAATCAGCATCCATTGAGATCATCATCAAACCAACATGATTTGGAAATGTGATTGAACCAATCACTGTACCATCCTGATCTTCAATGCTAAATGTGTCGGTTGATTTAGATTCTATAACCAGAATATTGTCTGAATCTACAACATGAATAACTCCCAACGGATGTAGCCTGTCGAGCGTTGGAACTCCCTTGAAAATGATTGCAGAATTACCACTGATACTCCCAATTGCAGCGTCTTGGTCGGTCAAACCATCAATCAAGAAGAACACAGCTCCTCCAGATACGTAAGAAGTGACAAGATTTTGCGATTGTGTATTATCCAATCCAAAACTCCACGGGGGACCAGATTGAGCCGAAGGAAGTGATGAGTAAGTAGATTCGAAAATCCAGGCATATACAGAACCAGTACCGCTTCCGTGTTGGGCAGGATCAGAATCAAAGAGTGTTATCGATGTTCCAGAGGATTGCACCTGAATTCCAGCAACTAGATCATGAGAATAATGAATGTCAAGCGTTACTATTTCCTCAAGGCCATTGTTGTTGCAAGGTGTAGAGCTCTGAGCATCGTTCGATGTACAACTATCAATATGGTGCTCTTGAGAGCCGTCGAGGCTTGAATGGACCGAGATGTATGCATCACCGAGAATATCACCGGTCAACGTTGGCCCTCCAGAGTAATTGGCAAGAACTTGGGTATTTTTGATTGAACCACCAATGAAAATTTTGTTTCCATTTTTTGAGAATGTTGTTGCGTTGAGCGCAAGTTCTCCAGAACCAGTTAGTGCATGTGCCTCAATCGTTGTAATCCAATTCAAATTACCATCTTCTGCGTCAAGCAGTGCGAGATAACCATCATTTGCACCATCAGTATCATACAATATTTGGCCGTTTGTGGCATCGTAACAGCCGGAAAATGAACCTGTTACAGCGAGTTTCGAATGATCTTTTTGCAACGCAATCGAATTTGCCGTTCCTTGCGCATCATCTACATTGGTGGTGCTGTCAGTGACATCACAGTATGTGCCTTGTTTTGGAACCGGGGCATAAAACCACAACCATTCACCAGTAAGATTGAATTTAGCAACAATTGGAGACATGCCATCCGCAGAATTTCCTCGACCCAAATCGACCAGCATTTGTCCAAGAAGGATATCATCGGTCCGGAAATGACCTGCAACATAGGTTGAACCATCAGCATCCATCACCGAATCAGTGATCGTCAAACCATCCAGGTCTCCAATTCCGCCGTCATTTTTGATGATTTGAATCGAGTTATGGGCCATCTCAACAAATTCAAGATTCGCGCTTGAGGATTGAATTTGATGTTCTGTCTCTTGAAGAATAGAAGTGTTCTGAATCGAAAGGAACAACATCAAAATGCAGACTGAAATCGTTAGTAGTCGTATTGTTATTACCCTCATGACCTCATCTCCCACCAATCATTCCTTTCTCGAAAGCATACTTCGATAGTCTGCAGGACTTAGATAGCCATGAAACTCATGAGAAGTGTTTGTCTCATCCTCACTCTTTTTGAGAACGAGGACACAATCTGGTTTTTCCTTGGTGATGGTTTCAATCGCAACATTGATTGGAGTGTCGTTTCGTAATCGAAGAATATTCGTTTCCATAATCTCCTTTGCTCGATAAACAGTTGGATTGTGGCCTTCCCCGATGGCTGAGAGAAGATCTTGTTTTTTGATGATTCCAACGATGCCATGCTTCTCTTTCTTTCCTCGAAGAAGTACAGCGACATTCTTGACAGGAAGCATGGCTTGAGCCACATCCGAAAGTACAGAACTGTAGGAAAGAATCGCGAAT
>CALDQY010000075.1 GCA_937911445.1 uncultured Rhodobiaceae bacterium
CAAAGGGAGTGGGATTAACGGAGGTGACCAGGATGAGATTCCCTTTGGCAGAATCAAAACGTTGTTTCATACCATCCCAGCTTAGTTTCGCCATGTATTGTCCATGAGGAATCAGTTCGCCAGAAGGGATGCCTAATTTCCATGCAATGGTCTCAATGGGTTCAAGTTTCGCAGCACGAGCAATCTCCAAATCACTTGCCATGAACCACTGCATGCCCGTTTGGCTATCAAATCAACCCCTAGAACGAGGGGGAAGCTTCCAATTTACGGAGGGTTTTAACCTAGCGGAATCACTCTTCCTTCATGGAACCGAGGTAGTCTGGTAGATCAACACCAGCCATCTTGGCTACATCATGAACAGGAGGTAGTGAGCGAATCAAGGAAGATACGAAGTTTGCAGTGCTTCCACCTTCGCCACCATTGCCTGAATCCCAAACAGTGATCTTGTCGATTTGGAGGTTGGCGATGGCCTCGGTTTGTCGAGCAACAATCTCTTCGATCTTCTCAACCATGAGGAGTGTAGCTGCGGCCTTTACATCCCCACCAGCACTCGCAACAAGCTGCTTGTAACCATTCGCCTTTGCTTCAAGGACCGCCTTGGTACCTTCCGCCTCAGCGTTGTATCGAGCAAGAACAGCATCCGCCTCACCCTGGGCGATGCGGCGTTGGCGCTCTGCCTCTGCTTCTGCAGCGATCTCAATCTGTGTCTTAGAAATCTCTTCTCGAACAATTTCTTCAGCACGTAGACGTTCTTGTTCAAGGTTGTATTGTGCCTTTTGGACTTCCATTTCAGCAGTACGTCGAGCAACTTCTGCACGGCGCATTGCCTCTGCTTCCTTTTCTTCGAGGTCAGCTTGGTAAGCAGCAATTTCGGCACGAGAGATGTTTTCTCCTTGGACACCAGTTGCTTCTTGTTGTTGGACGTAGACACGTCGGTCGACTTCAGCAGCCTTCTGTCCCTTTTCGGACTCAGCGACGTTCTGGGCAACCTGAACTTCACGCTCTCGGTCGGCGTTTGCCTTACCGATTGCACCATCACGCTCAGCGTTGGCAACGTCTACGAGAGCCTTGTTGACCGCACCAGCAGCAGCCTTCTTACCGATGCTGTTGATGTAGTTGGACTCGTCAGTAATATCGATGATGTTGACGTTGATGAGGTAGAGACCCAACTTGTGAAGTTCAGCACCAACGTTGTCGCGAATGAGTTCGAGGAACGCATCACGGTCCTGGTTGATCTGCTCGATGGTCAAACTAGCGACGGTCAAACGGAGTTGACCGAGGATAATTTCTTGCGCCATTCCTTCGATATCATTCTTCGTGAGGTGGAGCAGACGCTCAGCAGCGTTGTTCATGATGAGGGGGTTTGTGCTCACACCAACCGTGAACGTCGATGGAACGTTGATACGGATGTTTTGAAGCGACAAGGCGTTATCGAGGGGAATCGAAATTGTCATTGGAATAAGTGAGATTTTCTTGTACTCTTGGATCAACGGCCATACCATGACGGCACCACCATGGATACATCTCGAGGCTTTACCACCCCGAATTCGTCCATAGACGACGAGAATCTCGTCAGAAGCACAACGCTTGTATCGAGTTGCGACCAAAATTATTCCAAAAGCTGCAATAGCCAATACGCCAAAAACGATGAACACTGCCCAAAAACCTGCATCCGCCATGGTGCAAAGTAGAGTTGGACGTTTTTAATCACTTTGCCTGCACTCTATTTAGATGAGTCTCACTCTTCGGACGAGCCGTCTTCAAGTGGTACGACAATCATGGTCGATCCGATGACGTCGACAACTCGGATGAATTCGCCGGATGGAATCAGCAATGACTTATCCTGCGCTCTTGCAAGAAGAGTCTTGAGTGTTCCATCGACAGGGACTTGGATTTCTCCAGTTTCATTCGGTTTGATGCGAGAATAAACCTGTCCACGCTGCCCAATAGCATCGTTGTAATTGACTGTACCATCTGCTTGCAGCTGATTAATACCGTACATCATTTTACCCATTCCGTACATACCCGCTGCAGCACCAACGCCTCCTGCTAACACGGCAACGACGTCGCTTCCTGTCGCAGAAAGACCGAACATTCCTGTGAGGCCGAACATCATGACCGCTACAGACAATCCTTGAATGCTCAAAATTTCGAACGCTCCTCCGCCTCCTGCGTCAATATCCAATCCGATGGCGTCGGTTACACCGCCCAAGACGTCGCCAACCATCATCAGAAGCATCATGATGAAGAAGAGGATTCCACCAAGGACAGCACAACTCACAAAGATGATCTCCATAAGTGAAGGTGCCTCGATTCCAACAAACTCAGTTATCATCTCAAACAAGGTCATGGATATCATCAACCGATAGTCGTTAATTGTCTTTTCCTGCCATTTGGCGCAATTTGTAGCGTTCTATTGCGACAATAATCGACAACGAGAGACCAGAAAACAGTGCTGAGACGATGTTTGGCATACCTGCCGCCCACATCAACAACCACACCCAAAGGGGTAGAAACAACATCAGAGTACGGCGAATGAACGGCCAGAATCCTCCGAACAATTCCTCTGAACCCTCGTCGAGAGCGCGAATTGTTGTAACAGTTCCCGGGTCAACTGGTATCATAGTGTTCGCCCAACGTTCACACGGCAGCGAGCAAGAAGATCAACGAAACGACCCATAGGCCAATGCCGAATCCGACACCTTTGCCTTGACCCTTGATGGCATCGTCGTGAACTTCACGGCTCATCTTGAGTGGGTTGAGCAAGAGGTCACGCTGTTCTTGCCTGAAAACAATCAATGCGAGCATAAATGCAGCAGCGGCACCACCGCCAAAGAGGGTTGTAATCCAACCTTCGACCTCACCTACAAGTTTGATCGAGAGAAACACTTGCGTAATTGCAAACATCATCCAGAGAAAAGACCCACGTTCTGCTGCGGCCATGATGATTGGACAACGGCCTTCTTTTTGAATACATGGCCTGCATTTTCTATTTTTATCCAAGATGCTGTAAGCAGACGTTCATGAACAATGACTACACAGAAAGGCTATGTTCGGTCTGAGATACGCTGCCGGCGGCTCTCCAATCGATCATTCTCTCTCACCCGTTTTGTTTGACCTCGTTCTTGCCCACCTACGTTCACAAGGACGTTTCTCTGAACTTGACGTGTCTTCCATCGCCATCTTGGAGGCAGACCACATCGACGAAGTTCTCGGGTGGGCGTACATTGAACACGATAAGCACCAACCCATTTGGAAGCCAGCCAAACAAAAGCTAAGATCGCTCCAAACACATCTCATGAGCGAAGCAATGGATGTGATTGAACTTGAAGCAGATGCAAGGTTCCTTCCAAGACTCCAGCCTAGTGCACGACGAATTAAGAATGCTCAAATCCCTGAGCAATCCTCTTCGAATGAGGTATGGATCAACCTCACTTCGCCGCTCAAGCATCAGATACAGAGTATGGTGTTCACGCCCATTGATGAGGCATTGGATATCCTTTCAGTAAATGCTCTTCGCTACGATGGGCAAGGGTGGTATTGTGCTACGACCGATGGGGAAGGTGTCGTCCATGTGGCTTCGCAATTCGGTATCGATGCAGCGAACGGGGCTACTCTAGGCGTCAATGGCGGAGGTGGAGCCGCTCGCTCCATTGCGTCGGCATGGATCAAGCATGGGGGACGTATCGTTTCAATCGGAGGAAAGCGACAACTTCCCGCAACCCTTGTGAATGCAAGGTCAACCGATGAGGTCGTTTTTGATTTGATCATCGATACCGAGGGATCGCTCGAGCAAGTTATGGCTGGAACCGTTCAATTGAATCCAGTTTATTCTCCACTCCGTGGTTCAATCGATGAACGGATGGAGTATCTCTCAAAAGTCAATGACACCATTGATGGACGATGGATGCTTGCAGCTCAACATCTCGAATGTTGGCGCAGTTTGTGGACGCCTCATTTCTCAGACCATCTTCCGACCCTTGAACAACTGCTGACATGGTTGGTCGTTGTTGAATTTAAATTGGAACAAAATCGACGCAATTGAATGCAACAATCAAATGTCTCAACGAGAACCGACCTGCATGAGAGAGAGAGCGCTAGCCCTCATATGTTTGCTTCTTCTCTCAACAGTTTCTAATTCTGCAGCAGCTCCTGAAGAAGATCAAAACTTCCAACCATCACACACTGGGGTAGATTTCCCAGTAGGTTACGTCGACTTCGCTCAGCAAGGTGGTGCCTTTGAAGAGGAACACCGATTGGTCTATCCAGCACTCAACAGCGGCGAAGGGCAAGAGATGGCTGGAAATGGACCGTTTCCTTGGGTGTTGCTGCTCATTGATGAAAACGAATCCCCTGATAACTACATGCTCATTTCAACACGTATTGCTCAGCGTGGCACCATGGTCTACATCCACACAGAATTGGATTCAGATACGACTCCAAGTTGGCAGAGTCTTGCCGACACCGTCCTCAACGTTCAATCTTGGATGAGCGATGCGAACAACTCCAACGATGTGGTCCTTGGAATGTTTGGGTCCGTCGATGAGAACCACTGGGGGCTCATCGGGCATGGACGTGGGGCAACATGGGCCACCAACGTTTACATCAATTGGGATTTTCTAGCATCTAATCCTCAACTTCAACCTCCTCGTGCGATGGTAGGGCTAGCGATGCAAGTCGATCAAGTCCAAGATCCAATGATTATCGAAGGAGCGAGTCCAAACATAGCATTGTACATAACCGGAAGCGCTGATGAAGTAGCACCTGCAACCGAAAACGTCATTCCCGTTTTAGAAAACATCGATGGATTGGCCTGGCAAATCCTCTACTCGCTGGGAGCTAACCACTACCAGTATCAGGATAGTTCATCAGTCTTGGAAGATTTCAACGATGGTGATGCTTCGTTAACACAAGAGGAACAAATCGATCATGCCATGGAGCACATTTTGCCCTACTTCGATTTGACGTTGCGTGGTGACCATTCGAAATTCAGAGAGGCGTTCAATCGAGAAAATAATCTCTACTCATCCTCGGATTCGAATGGATACGTGGACGAGTTGTTGGATGATGCTAAACTGATTCGTATCTCCAACGTCACGAGCCTCGATGGGACGGTTTTTGGGCCACAGGATGATGGAACTTTTGAAGCACTATGGTCCATGAGAAACGGGGATGTGTATGCTGATTTACCCTCTGTGTGGACCGTCGAGGCTCATTGCCTCCTCGACAATATGACCGAGTATCAAGCAACGATTTCCAATGACAACGTTTTCTGTACAGTGCCAATGGAAGGAATTTCCCCTGGTCAGCATGAGTTGAGATTGGTCGTTGCCGTTGAGGGTGGAACAGGATTTGCAAGTTTCGATTTTACTCGGACAAACGACCCAATCGAATTCGAAGTTCCGTTGCCTGAACTTCTGGTCCCACAACGTGGGTCCGTCGTTCTCAATGTGTCGGACATTGCCAACGATCCAGATGGACAGATTATACGCATCATGGGTCTAACACTTCTCGAAAACGAGTCGCACTTTTCGGCTGTC
>CALDQY010000076.1 GCA_937911445.1 uncultured Rhodobiaceae bacterium
ATTGCAAGCATTCCTTAACAACCGAATTCACCCGGTTGTTCCACGAATCGGCAGTCTTGGGGCTAGTGGAGATCTTGCACCTTTATCACATCTGGCCTGTGCACTCGTGGGCGAAGGCCCAGTCGAATACAAAGGGCAAGTGATGGATGCAATGGATGCACTTCGAGAATGTGAATTGGCTCCGCTAAGCCTGAGGGCAAAAGATGGTTTGTCACTCATCAACGGCACAAGTCTCATCACAGGCATGCTCGCCATTGCTGTTGAACAGTTGCGACAATTGCTCACATACGCTGACATTGTTGCTGGCATGTCAATTGATGCAACAGAATCTACTCTCACACCATTTGAGCAGAGGATACACCAGACGCGACCTCACTTGGGACAACTCTTCGTAGCATCAAGAATGATTGAGATTATGTCGGATTCGAAAATTCTTCAGCAACATAGTGAGTGTAACCGCGTTCAGGATCCATACTCTTTTCGATGCATACCACAAGTTCATGGTCCAGTCCAGGAATCTTTTCAGAAGTTGATCGAGACGGTTTCCATTGAATTGAATTCCTCCACAGACAATCCTCTCATTTTTCCAACACCCGAGAATCCAGGGCCGCATGAAGTTGTATCCCAAGGTAACTTTCATGCAGAGGTTCTTGCTCTTGTAGCAGATGCGATGAGTCTCGGTTTGTTTGAATTGTCCTCGATAAGTGAACGTCGAATCGACCAAATGCTTGATCCAGATCGACGTGCATTACGACCTTTCTTGGCAGAGAATCCTGGTCTAGAATCTGGTCTGATGATTGTACAATATGTTGCTGCAGCATCTCTTGGGGAATTGCGAGGGCATGCGAATCCTCGTACCGCTTTTTCCACGACAACATCCGCTGGCCAAGAAGACCATGTGAGCATGGGTGCAACTGCAAGTTGGAATTTATTGGAAGCCATTCAACGTTGTAGAGAAGTACTTGCTTGTGAGGCATTTGTGGCACACAGGGCCATACAGTTGATTGAAAGACCATCATCGACATGCGTTGAATCTTTGATTCGTTGCATGAACAATGTTGTACAACCAGGTTTTAAAGATCGCAATACGAGTGAAGAGATTCAAACGATAGCCGCTGAGTTCACATCATCCAGTTGGTTGTCTGTCATTCAATCAATGGTTGAAACGCCATTGCGTAAATCACTCTGAAAAGTACTGTTGCTCAAGCTGGTCAAGTCCAGTGAGTTGTCGTATGCGAAAAAGAGCTATTGCTCGTTCTTGAGTATCATTGATGTTAGCAACAACATAGCGTTCCAACTCCGTCGCTCTACGGATCTTTTCTTCAACCAGAGCGTACTCTGAATACATCAATTCCACGTCCGTGGAGTATAAACTAGCTTCAATTTCAGAGGTATCAAGACCCATTCTTCTCCATTGAAGAATACGTCGCTGCAATATTTGTTTGGTAAATCCACTACGTGGAAGCTTTGTTAGAAGTACAAGTTTTGGAGTTCCATCTTCATTCAGGTCCATCTCGAGGGTCTTTTCTTTGATGCTCCTGTGGATTTGAGATGGTTCCTCGCCCTCATTTTGAATGGTCATCTCATTTGATTTGAATTCAAGAAGCGGGGCTTCTCTCATGATTCTCGTCAATTCTTGTCGATTGTAACTCGATTCATACAATGAGAGGAAAATTGACCAATGACTCATCGCTACTTTTTCAGCCATCGATCGCATCATGGAATGAACGGCCTCAAAACCATGAATCGAAACCAGCCACTCAAATCCCTCGATGAAGAGAAGACCCTGATCCGATGCGATTAAGGATTCCGTAAAGTGATTGAGTTTCTCCAAACTTGGTTCCAATACGCCTTTCCCTTCAGTGTTTGTAAGCCAGTAGCATTGGATTTCAGAGATGTCTAGAAGATCGATTAATCTTGAAGCAGGATATCGTGAGATGAATACAATTGACTGGGCACCGGCGGTCTCAACTCGATCTATTGATTCAACGAAGGATTCGGTACTCTCCGCAGGAATTGAGTGAATCCTACCAGACATATTGGGTCCTCTTGTCAAGCCTTATCAGTGAAGATAAATAGGTTTCATCGTCTAAAAGACCATCAATCATTATATTCGCTCATGTTCTGGTGAGAATCGGTGACAAACTATGTCCGATGAAAATGAAGATATTCCCATGGCCGAATGTGGTTCTTGTCGTGCGATTGTTCCTGTTGACTCATCCGAGTGCCCAGAATGTGGAATTTCATTCTCCGGCGTCTCAGATGAGGCACTTGGAGAGTGTGGCGCATGCAATGCACTCGTACCATTGGATTCAACCAAATGCCCTGAGTGCGGTGTTGTCTTCGTAGCAGATGATGTTGTAGATATTCTTCGAACGTGGATGGCCAACAATAAAATGGATGTTGCGACGCTTTTCGGTCGTTTCGACACCAACAACGACAACATGATTGACTCAAGTGAACTTCGTGATGGTTTGCTTTCACTCAATCTTGCGGATCTGCCGCCATCTCAAGTTGATCGCTTGGTAGAAGCCATCGATGAGGATGGTGATAGTCTCATTGATTTGAAGGAATTACAAGCAATCATTGGTGGCGAAGAATTAGAGGAATCGGATTCAGATGAGGGTACATCGGCTGACGCAAGCCTCGAGTACAATGAAAACGTTCTATCCAAGGTTATGGATTCAAACGGAATTGATGCTACCGAAAAGGATGCTTTCATTGCATTCGCACAAGATTTCAATGCAGACGGTAATACGTACCTCAAGAAGGAAGAACTGGAGGCTGCGGCAGAAAGTTGGAACGCTAAGTCAGAAGAATTAGAGGAAGTTAGCCAAGCATCTGAAGAAGTTGACGAGGAAGATGATACTGATTCAGAACCGGATGAAGAAATCGATGAAACCACAGATGACATCGAAGATGATGAAGTGGAGGATGAACAAGAAGATCATGCCGAGACTGATGCTGATGTGGAATCTGATGTTGATGATGAGATTGAAGATATCGAAGAGGAACTCATCGATGAAACTCTAGTTGATGATATCGACGAAGAAAATGAGGAAGAGGATGAAGAAGACCATACAGATACCATGATTGTACGAACCAATTCAGAAATCATGGAACAGTTGCTTGACATAATTGATGAGCAAGAAAAGTCCTTAGCCAATGCTTTTGGTGACCTCGATGATGACGGAAACCGTATGCTTTCAGCCGACGAACTCGTCACAAAGTTGAACGAAATTCTTCCCGAAGGGCTCTCACAAGAAGAGGCAGACAATCTCCTAGAATCAATGGATACAGATGGCGATGGCAACATTGACATGGTTGAATTCGTGAACGCTGTAGAGCACCATGAGGACGAAATTGTAACGATCGAAGATGAGGAAGCTGAAACAGTGAAAACATTCCCAAGCGTCTGGCAAACACGATTCATGTCGAAGAAGTGGCATGACGTCTTTTGGCCATTGATTCACACATCGTTTGCAATCATCATTGTCGGTCTACTTGTCAATGCTTTCATCCCAATCGTTGATGGAACCGGTGGAATGGTAGAACTCGATATTCGCGAGGATTCCTTCCAAACCGAATGGCAATTGGATGATGGAACGGTCGTCAGCGAGGGTGAAGCCTACCCGTGTGACCCGGAAATCCAAGAGGGTGAATGTAAGAACTCCTTAACGCCGTTCGCAGGAAAAGCATCGTCTATGCCTGGCGGACTGTATATTGACGCAATTGTGGCGCTGATTCTCGCTGGATGTGGACTTATCTGGAGCCTCTACACACACTTGATCCTCGCACCTGGCTGGAGAGCTCGAGTCAAGGCCATGAAGGATGTCGATGATGAACGTGCAGAAGTCAAGGAAGCAATTGATGAAGAGGACTCAGAAGATGATGTTGAAATCGATGATTCAGAAGATGATATTTCAGTAGAAGAAGATGAAGACGAGCAAGAATCACCGGAAGAATCCGATGAAGAAGACGAAGACGAATTCGACATAGGTTCGTTCGTTGGACTGGAAATTGACGGTGAAGATTACTACGGCACGATTATTGAATTTGATGACGATGAAGGCACTGTGGTCATTGAGGAAGATGAGACCGGTGACGAAATTGTCGGATACCAAGATGAGATGTTTATTCCTGAGGATTGAACGTGACCGCAGACCCATTGTTTGGGATACTATCCGCAGTTCGCTGCCCGTCATGTGGAACATTGGAATCGAAAGGTACGTTCAAGTGCCCTGAATGTGGATTGTTTCACTCTTCATTACCAATGGAGGATCGGAAAGCACCATCCCCAGAGGAACGCGTACAACATCGAGAGATAGATCCTTCCGCGTATTCACTGTCTTCAAACTCGAAACTCGTTTCTGAGTCGTTTGATGAGACAAATGAAATTCAATCATGGACCGGAGGGAACACTGATTTTTCGGATCTGGGTCAGGATGAGCCGCTTGTCAAATTGTCTAAAAATGAGGAAACAGATGCTGAATTGATACATGATGATTGATTTTTTGAATAACGTTTAGATTACAAACCAATCTTAATTGCAATGGACAGATATCAGTGGTGGGCTCGGAGAGAATCGAACTCTCGATCTTTGCCATGTCAAGGCAACGTCATAACCCCTAGACCACGAGCCCTAGGTAGTCTTGCCACCATAGACGCGTATTTATTCACATCGGTAGGCCGGGTGTGTACTAGGAAATGATCTTCGAAATCTTACCAGTACATCCAGCTTGAGAACAAAATCCTGCAAATCGTGTTCTCCCATTGGACATCTTGATTTCTTTACCGTTCTTGATTGGTCCGTACGTCTTACATTTCAGACAGAAGCCTTCAATCGAAGTCATATTCAAGACCCAGTAGAGAAGATGTATGAACTCTTTGGCCAAGAATAATCGAAAATTACCCTTTGACCCCCTACTTTATGGTTGGAAATCACAATTTTTTGACGGAACATCTAATTTTGGCGGCGAAAACAAGGACACTGCGAGCATAACGATTGGATCATGAATCTCTCCGTATCGCTCCACTACCTCGCTAATGTCGTATAACTACCATTATACGACGCATAGCGTCATTGTTTTTCGTCCAATTTGAATTGATTTAGAAATTGTACTTCATCAACTTCGAATATTCCTACAAGAGGAGGGCCACTCATGAACGATTCGAGTGGA